>NZ_JBBDQW010000052.1:0-81158 GCF_040905785.1 Tistlia sp. | reverse complement strand
CTCTTGCGCCCCGGCCTTTTCGTCTTGCCGCTTGTTCGGCTCGCTCCCGACGGCGGGTCGGGCCGCCGGTCACAAGCCGTCGCTCACAGGCCGCCGCTCAGTCCTCGGGGCCGGCCTGCTCTTCGTCGGGATCCCCGCCGGGACCCTCAAGCATGGCTTCGGCGACAAGGCCGGCGTTGGCGCGCACCGCCTTCTCGATGGCCTGGGCGATCGCCGGGTTCTCCTTGAGGAAGCTCTTGGCGTTCTCGCGCCCCTGGCCGATGCGCTGGCCGTCGTAGGAGAACCAGGCGCCCGACTTCTCGACGACGCTGGCCTGGACGCCGAGGTCGAGCAACTCGCCGGTCTTGGAGATGCCCTGGCCGTACATGATGTCGAACTCGACGATGCGGAACGGCGGCGCGAGCTTGTTCTTGACGACCTTCACCCGGGTCTGGTTGCCGACCACGACCTCCTTGTCCTTGATCGCGCCGATGCGGCGGATGTCGAGCCGCACCGAGGCGTAGAACTTCAGCGCGTTGCCGCCGCTCGTGGTCTCCGGGCTGCCGAACATGACGCCGATCTTCATGCGGATCTGGTTGATGAAGATGACCATGCAGCGCGACTTGGAGATCGAGCCGGTCAGCTTGCGCAGCGCCTGGCTCATCAGCCGCGCCTGCAGGCCCGGCATCTGGTCGCCCATCTCGCCCTCGAGCTCGGAGCGCGGCACCAGGGCAGCGACCGAATCGACGACCAGCACGTCGATCGCGCCGGAGCGCACCAGGGTGTCCGCGATCTCCAGGGCCTGCTCGCCGGCGTCGGGCTGGCTGATCAGGAGCTCCTCGACCTTGACCCCCAGCTTGACGGCGTAGGTCGGGTCAAGCGCGTGCTCGGCGTCGATGAAGGCGCAGGTGCCGCCGGCCTTCTGGGCCTCCGCGACCACGTGCAGGGCCAGGGTCGTCTTGCCCGAGGATTCGGGCCCGTAGATCTCGACGACCCGACCGCGCGGCAGGCCGCCGATGCCGAGCGCGATGTCGAGCCCGAGCGAGCCTGTCGAGACGGTGTCGATCTGCACGACCTCGCGCTGGCCGAGCTTCATTACCGAGCCCTTGCCGAAGGCCCGCTCGATCTGGGTCAGCGCCGCCTGCAGGGCGCGCTCCTTGTCAGCCTGTTCTTTGCCCACGAGCTTCAGTGCCGGTTCCGCCATGAGAGATGTCCCTGTATTCCACGCCGCGGCCCCGCGCCGCAATGTGGATTGAACGTACCGTCTCCGTTCGCTTTTTGCAACAAAAAGGGAACAAACAGGGATCTTGTGGCGACCTTGCGCGGCACTGCGCGCCCCGGGCTGCGAAGTCCTGCACGCGATGCGTGCCGCGCGGGAACAAACCGGGCCCTGCGGCGCCTGCGGAAGGAGGGAGCCAGGCAGGTCGCGGTCAGCGCTCGCCCATGACCTCCTTAACCTTGCTCGCCAGCTGCTTGAGGCTGAAGGGCTTGGCGAGGAAATAGATGCCGCTCTCCTCGCCGATCCGGCGCCGGAAGGAATCCTCGGCGTAGCCGGAAATGAAGATCACCTTCAGGGTCGGGTGGTGCTCGCGCACCACCTTGACCAGGGCCGGGCCGTCGACCTTGGGCATGACCACGTCGGTGACCAGCAGGTCGATGTCGACGGCGCCCGCGCCGCCGCGCAGCAGCTCGAGCGCCGCCTCGCCCGAGCGCGCCTCCATCACCTCGTACCCCTTGGTGCGCAGCACCCGGGCCGAGAAGGCGCGCACCGCATCCTCGTCCTCGACCAGCATCACCTTGCCGATGCCCGAGAGGTCGCGGTTCTCGCTCGCCTCCAGAACGGCCGGGCCGGGCGCCGCTAGGTGCTCAGGCAGGTGGATCGAGAAGGTCGTGCCGCGGCCGACCGAGGATTCGACGCCGACGAAGCCGCCGGTCTGCTTGACGATGCCGTAGACCGTCGCGAGGCCGAGGCCGGTGCCCTCGCCGACCTCCTTGGTCGAGAAGAAGGGGTCGAAGATGCGGCCCATGATCTCCTTGGGAATGCCGCAGCCGGTGTCGCTGACCTCGATGGTGACGTAGCGCCCGGCGGGCATGACGTCGCCGCCGATCCGGCGCTCGTGAGGCAGCGCCAGGTTGGCCGTGCGGATCGCGAGCTCGCCGCCGGTCGCCGCCATGGCGTCGCGGGCGTTGACCACCAGGTTGATGATGACCTGCTCGAGCTGGCCCTGGTCGGCGCGGATCGTGCCGAGGCCGCGCCCGTGGACAACCTTGAACTCGATCGCCTCGCCGATCAGCCGGCGCAGCAGGTGGGCCAGCTCGGCCAGCACGTCGGTGACGTTGAGCACCTTCGGCTGCAGCGTCTGCTGGCGCGAGAAGGCGAGCAGCTGGCGGACCAGGTTGGCGGCGCGGTTGGCGTTCTGCTTGATCTGCATGATGTCGGCGAAGGACTGGTCGCCAGGCCGGTGGCGCAGCAGCAGCAGGTCCGAAAAGCCGATCATCGCGGTCAGCAGGTTGTTGAAGTCGTGCGCGATGCCGCCGGCGAGCTGGCCGACCGCCTGCATCTTCTGCGACTGCGCGAACTGCGCCTCAAGAGCCTTCTGCTCGGTCAGGTCGAGCAGGTGGACGATCGCCCCGCCGCCCCCGGCGCCGGCGCCGGCGCCGCGCAGGGTCAGCTGGCAGACCGTGTCGCGGGCGCCGCCGAGACGGACCTCGAGGGGTTCAGCCGCCGTGCCGTCGGCCGTGCCGACCTGCGTCATCGCGGTGGCCAGGGCACTGCGATCGGACTCGATCAGGAAATCGGCCAGCGGCCGTCCGGTCAGCGTGCGCTCGCCGGCGACCATGGAGGCGAAGGTCTTGTTGTGCTCGACGACGACGCCCTCGGCATCGAGCTGGGCGACCCCGATCGGCGCCTCGTCGAGGAAGCGGCGGAAGCGCAGCTCGCCCTGTGCCAGGGCGTTCTCGGCCGCCCGCTCCTGGGCCAGGTGGCGGACCACCGAGCGGGTGCGCAGCCGCCCCGGCCCGTCCTCCAGCACCTCCTGGGTGATCGAGACGCGGAAGCGGCCGCCGGCGGCGTCCAGGAAGTCGGCCTCGCCGCGTCTGCGGTCGCCGCCGCCGAAGGGCAGGTAGGCCGGCAGGTCCTCGGCCGGCTCCGCGAGCACGTCGCGCAGGGACAGGCCGCCGAGCAGCTCGCCGCGGCTGCGGCCGAGCCAGTTCGCCAGGGTGGCGTTGACGTACTCGAAGCGCCCGCTGGCCTCGACCGAGTAGACGCCGACCGGCGCGTACTCGAAGAGGTCGAGCAGGCGGTCGCGCTCCTCGGCCATGGTCTGCTCGATCTGGCGGCGGTCGGTCACGTCCTGGGCGATCCACATGACCTCGCCGGAGTCGTGGCCCAGGCCGTGGGCCTCGACCTCGATCCAGCGCTGCTCGCCGCCGCCCTCGGCGAGCACGACCTCCTCGCGGCCGCCGAGCCCGCGCGCCGCCTTGCCGGCCAGCCGGACCAGGCGCTCGCGCATCTCCTCGTCGCGCGCGCGGACCCCCAGCTCCTCGGGCAGCACGCCGCTGCGGCCGTAGGCCTGCCGGGCCGCCTCGTTCGAATCGAGCAGCTCGCCCGCGCGGCCGACGATCTGGGCCGGCCGGTCGAAGGCGGCGAAGCCGCGGATGACGCGGTCCGCGCGCCGCCGCCTGGCCCGCTGCGTCCGCCAGAGGGCGAAGCCGGCCAGGAGGCCCAGCCCCAGGCCGGCGGCCAGAGCCGCCGCGAGCGGCCAGAGCCCGATCGCTGAAATGCCGCTTCCCAAAGGCTCAATTCCCCTGCTGTCGCGCGCCGCCGGCATAGTATCGCCGGCGACGAGCGTTCTCCTAAGTCATGGTCGACCGAAAGCCTAGCGCGCCGGCAGGCGGCCGCGCAGGCGCATGACGTAGCCGATCACCTCGGCGACCGCCTTGTAGTGGGCCGGCGGCACCTCCTGATCGATGTCGACGCCGTCGTAGAGCGCGCGCGCGAGCAGCCGGTTCTCGACGATCGGCACGTCGTTCTCGCGCGCGACCTCGCGGATCTTCTGCGCCATGAAGTCGACGCCCTTTGCGACCAACACCGGCGCGCTCATCACCTCGCCCTCGTACTTCAGGGCGACGGCGAAGTGGGTCGGGTTGGTGACGATGACGTCGGCGCCCGGCACCGCGGCCATCATGCGCTGGCGCGCGCGGTCCTGGCGCAGCTGGCGCAGCCGCGCCTTGACGATCGGGTCGCCTTCGGACTGGCGCATCTCGTCCTTCACCTCCTGGCGGGACATGCGCAGCTTCTGCATCGACTTGTAGCGCTGGAACAGGTAGTCGGCGCCGGCGATCACGGACATGGCGGACAGCACGCCGATCAGCACGCGCAGCGCCTCCTGGCGCAGCAGCAGGAGCAGCTGCTCGACGGAGAGCTCGGGCAGGTCCATGTAGGACTGCCAGCGCGGCGCGACGAGCACGGCGATGATCGCGCCGACCAGGCTCAGCTTCAGGACCCCCTTGGCGAATTCGACCAGCGCGCGCTGGCCGAACAACCGCTTGGCGCCGGCGATCGGCGAGAGCTTCTCCAGCTTCGGCTTGAGCGATTCCGCCGAGAACAGGATGCCGCCCTGCAGGGCGTTGGCGGCCAGCGCCGCCGAGATCGTCGCGGCGAAGGGCAGCGCCATGGCCAGGGCGACGTCCCACAGCAGGCCGGCCAGGACCAGCCGCGCGCCGTCGCCGTCGACGACGATCAGGTGCGGCTGCTCCAGGAAGGGCAGCAGCGCCCGCCCGAGCTGGCCCAGGAACATCGGCGCCAGCAGCCCGACCGTGGCGGTCAGGGCAAGAATGATGAACCAGTGGTTGACCTCCTGGGAGCGCGCGACGTCGCCCTTCTCTCGGGCTTCGCGCAGCTTTTTCGGGGTCGGCTCCTCGGTTTTCTGGGAGTCGTCGCTGTCGTCGGCCATCGGCGGCGCTCCTCAGGGTGCGATGAAGAACAGCAGGCGTTCCTCGTAGGCGGCGAGGAAAACGCGCATGACGACCGGCAGCGACAGCCCCAGCACGACCAGGCCCAGCCAGATCTGCAGCGGGATCGCGATGAAGAAGATCTGGACCTGCGGCATCAGCCGGGCCAGCAGGCCGAGGCCGAGGTAGAAGATGCCGGCCGTGGCGACGACCGGCGCCGCCAGCTTCATGGCCAGGAGGAAGCTCTGCGCAGCGGTCCGCGCGATCGTCTCGGACAGGTCGCCGGCCGGCAGCGGCCCGCCCGGCGGGAAGATCAGGTAGCTGTCGACCGCGGCGCTGATCGGCAGGTGATGCAGGTCGAGGGTGAAGATCAGCAGCAGGCCGGTCAGCGACAGGAAGTTGCCCGCGATCGAGCCCTGCTGCTGCGAGGTCGGGTCGTTGATCATGGCATTGGCGAGCGAGGTCATGTTGGCGATGATCATGCCGGCGACGCCGAGCGCGCTGGTCAGGATGCGGGCGATGGAGCCCAGGAACAGGCCGATGACGATCTCGCCGAGCAGCAGGACGACCAGGGCGACCGGGGCCGCGGGCGCCGGCGGCAGTCCCGCCGCGACCAGCGGCAGGGCCAGGAGCGTCAGCAGGGCGGCAAGCCCGAGGCGAGCCCGCGCCGCCACGAAGGCCTCGCCGATCCCGGGAATCACCATCATCACCGAGCCGACCCGCGCGAAGACCAGCAGGAAGGCGAAGACCTGAGCCGGAAGGAGCTCGCTGAGCATCGGCCGTTCAGCCGAGCGAGACGATCCGGTCCATCACCCGCTCGGTGAACTCGACCAGGCTCGACAGCATGAAGGGCAGCAGCAGGATCAGCGACAGGAAGATCACGACGATCTTCGGCACGAAGGACAGCGTCATCTCCTGCATCTGCGTCAGCGCCTGGAACAGCGCGATGATCAGGCCGACGATCAGCGCCAGCAGCAGGATCGGCCCGCCGACCTTGAGCATGGTCCAGACCGCCTCGCGGCCGATCTCGAGGGCGTCGACGGCATTCATCTAAAATATCGGGCTCCGGACGGAGGAGGCCCGGCGCAGCTGCCGTGGCGAACTGGTGCCGGACGGACGTGAGAAAGCGGCGGGCCGGAGGCGCCGTCAGATCGGCATGCGCAGGATGTCCTGGTACGCCTGGATCGCCTTGTCGCGCAGCGTCGTCATGGTCTGCAGCGTCAGCTCGGCCTTGCTGACCGCGACCACGACCTCGTTGAGGTCGGCCTGGCCGGTCGCGGCCATCACCGACTGGTTCTCGCCTTCACGCATCTGGCCGACCGCCGAGGTCATGGCGCGCTCGAGAGCGGCCGAGAAGCCGTCGTCGAGCTGGCCGCTGCGGAAATCCAGGCCCTGGCTCTGGCCGGGCATCTGCACGGCCTTGCCGGCAGCGCGGGCGTAGGCCCCTGCCGCCTCGTTGAAATTGATCGCCATCCTCAGCCCTCCGCGGCGAGCTCTCGCAGCTCCCGCCTGCCCGTGGAGCCGTCCTGGCCGTTCGTTGTCGCGCGCCGTCCTGGCGTGCGCCGGTAATTCGGTCCTGCGCTAGCGCAGGATGCCCAAGGTCTGCTCGAGCATGGTCCGCGAGGTCTGCAGCACCTTGAGGTTGGCCTCGTAGGAGCGCTGCGCCTCGCGCATGTCGCTGACCTCGATCAGGGTGTTGACGTTCGGGATCAGCACGTAGCCCTCGGCGTCGGCGGCCGGATGGCCGGGATCGAAGCGCCGCGAGAACTCGGACTTGTCCGTCGAGATGTTCCTGACCTCGACGAGCGGCACCTCGAGCTGCCGGTCCATGCGCTCGCCGAAGGAGATCGTCTTGCGGCGATAGGGCTCGGCGCCGGGCGTCTGGCCGGTCGAGCTGGAGTTGGCGATGTTCTCGGAGATCACGCGCACGCGCGTGCCCTGGGCCTTCATGCCGCTCGCGGAGATGTGCAGGCTTTTGTAGAGGTCCATTTCGCCTTCGCCTCAGGCCGCCCGCTAGCGCGCGCTGCCGGTCAGGGCCATGCGGAACATGCCCATGTACTTGCTGTAGAGGTTGGTCACGGTGGCGTGGTCCATCTGGGTCTGGGCCATCTTGACCAACTGCTCCTCGACGACGACGGCGTTGCCCGCGGGCGACGCCTCGTATTGCTCGCGGGTCTCGCGCGCCGGCGTGCCCTTCGCGTTCTCCAGGGTGCCCGGGATGTGCCGACTCTCGGTCTTGGCAGTCCGCAGGGCGGCGCCGGTGTTGCGCAACTCGCGCACGAAGGCGTCCGCGGCCAGGTCCTTGGGTACGTAGCCCGGCGTGTCCGACTGGGCGATGTTCTGGGCGATCACGTTCTGGCGCTGGGACAGCCAGTCCAAGCGCTTCGCGAACACCTCGAACAGCCCGATCTTTGCCGTCATGCCGCCACCGATCTTTCGCCGGTGCCGCAGGTGACACCGGAGCCTGAGGTTGCGCGCAGCTTGTTAAGATCGGGTAAAAGCTGATAGAGGGGTTCCAGATTGGGACGGAGACCGCGCCGGTACGGCGCCTGACGGGGACAAGGGGCCGCCACCGCCCATGCTCTATCTTACCCGCAAGATAGGCGAGTCCGTGGTAATCAACGACGACATCGAAGTGACGGTCGTCGATATCCGCGGCAAGTCGATCAAGCTAGGCTTCACCTTCCCGGAGACGGCGACGGTGCTGCGTCGCGAGATCTATGAGCGGATTCAGGAAGAGAATCGCGCCGCGGCGGCCGGCAGCGAGGTGCTGGCCGAGGCCTTCCGCGGCAAGGGCCCGCCGGAGCCCGCCGAGGCACCCTCGCCGAGCTTCCCCGAGGGCGACGACAAGCCAGAATCCTGAGTCCGCTCTTGCAGGCCCGCGCCTGCCGCGCCCGATCTGCGGCGGCTTCAAGCATTCGTTAAGCATGATGCGGCAAGGATGCGCTGCGTGACGGCACGGCCGCCGTCGCCCCAGCAGCAGCGAGCCCAGCCTTGTCCCAGACAGTTCCCGACAGCGACCTGGCCGTCGCCCTGAGCCGGACCAGCGAGGACGGCACCGTGCGCCTGGTGGCCAAGGGTCGCGGCGCCCTCGCCGAGCAGATCCTGGAGATCGCCTTCGCCGAAGGCGTCGCGGTGCGCCACGACGCCGACCTGGCGGAGGTGCTGGCCGCGGTCGAGATCGACTGCGAGATCCCGGTCGCCGCCCTCGGCGCCGTCGCCGAGATCCTAAACCGGCTCTACCGCGCCAACCTGGAGATCAGCCGATGAGTCGACCCCTTCAGGAGGCGGATGCGCTTCTCGACAGCATCGAGAGCCGCCTGACAACCGCCCGCGCCGCGCTCGAGGCCGGCCACCTCGGCGCTCTCGAGGGCCTGGAGGCGGACGTGGCGCTGCTGGGCGAGCAGGTCGCCGCCCTGCCCGCCGACCGGGCCCGGCAGCTGCGGCCGCGCCTGATCGGCGTGATCGACGAAGTGGACCGCCTGAGCGGCGACTTCCGCACCGGCCTCGACCGGCTCGCCAAGGACCTCGGCGAAACCGGTCGCCGGCGCCAGGCCGTCTCTGCCTACAGCCAGAGCCAGCAGACCAAGCCGGGCGGGCGCTGACACCGTGGACCTTTCCGGATATCTGCAGTTCGTCGCCGCCCTGGCCCTGGTGCTCGGGCTGATCGGCGCCCTCGCCTGGCTGGTCCGGCGCAGCGGCGTCGCCGGCAACCTCATGCCGACCTCGGCCCGCAAGGGCGAGGGCCGGCGCCTCGGCGTCGTCGAGGTGCTGTCGCTCGACCCGCGCCGCAAGCTGGCGCTGGTGCGCTGCGACGGGCGCGAGCACCTGCTGCTGCTCAACCAGGGTCCGGCGCCCGACCTGATGATCGCGACCACCGGCGGCCCTGAGGCCGGCAGGGAAGAGCCCGCCGAGCCCGCTGCCCCGCCCGCTGCTCCCGACTTCGCGACGACCCTGGAGCAGAGCCGATGATCCGCCTGTTCCGCCGACTCGCGCCGGCGCTCGCCGCCGGCGCCGTCCTCGGCTGGCTACTCGGCCTGCTGGCCGAGCCGGCGGTGGCCCAGAGCTTCTCGCTCGACCTCGGCGAGGGCGAGGGCGAGGGCTCGGCGACGGGCCGCATCCTGCAGCTGGTCGCCCTGGTCACGGTGCTCAGCCTGGCGCCTTCGATCCTGGTGATGGTCACCTCCTTCACCCGCATCGTCGTCGTCCTGTCGTTCCTGCGCAGCGCGCTCGGCATCCAGCAGACCCCGCCGAACTCGGTCCTGATCTCCCTGGCCCTGTTCCTGACCCTCTTCGTCATGATGCCGACCATGGAGCAGGTCTACGACGAGGCGATCCTGCCGCTGGTCAACGAGGAGGTCGACGAGCTGACCGCGCTCGAGCTGGCCGCCGCGCCGGTGCGGACCTTCATGCTGGGCCACGTCCGCGAGCAGGATCTGCGCCTGTTCATGGACATGGCCGGCATCGACACGGTCGAGGGCCCGGACGACACGCCGATGCGCGCGCTGATCCCGGCCTTCATGATCAGCGAGCTCCGGCGCGCCTTCGAGATCGGCTTCCTGCTGTTCCTGCCATTCCTGATCATCGACATGGTGGTCGCCTCGATCCTGATGTCGATGGGCATGATGATGCTGCCGCCGGTGATGATCTCCCTGCCCTTCAAGCTGATCTTCTTCGTGCTGGTCGACGGCTGGTACCTGGTCGCCGGCAGCCTCGTCGCCAGCTACGGATAGCGGGGGGGCGGCCTCCGTCACTTTCCCCGGCCCAGCTCGTCCACGATCCAGGCGCGGAAGGCCTCGATCGTCGGGTCGTCGCGGCGCTCCTCCGGATAGACCAGGTGACAGGCGCTGTGGGTGCCTTCGATACGGGTGGGAAACGGGGACCTCAGGCGCCCGTCGGCCAAGTGGGGCGACACCAGGGGGTGAGGGACCAGCGCGATGCCCAGGCCGTCGAGGGCCGCATCGACGGCGACCGTGTCGTAGTCGACCCGGAGCGCCGGTTCCGGGACGGCGTCGGAGAGCCCGGCGGAGGCGAACCACCGGCGCCATTGGCCGCCGCGGTAGGAGACCTCGACCAGGCGTTCCCGGCATAGGGCCGAGGGGCGTCCGTCGAGGCGGGCTGCCAGCTCGGGGTGGCCGACGACGATCAGCTCCTCGTCGAACAGGTGATGGGCGGTCAGGCCGGGGAAGACGCCCTTCGCCGAATAGCGCAGGGCCAGGTCCACGTCGCTGGCGCGCAGGTTCACGTAGTCCACCGACATGTCCAGGCGCAGCTCGATATCCGGGTACGCCACCTGGAAGCGCGGCAGGCGAGGCATCAGCCAGCCCATGGCATAGGAGGGTGCGACGCTGACGGTCAGCCGCTGCCGATCGCGATGCCTCGCCAGCTGGTCCGTCGCCGTCTCGATCAGCTTCAAGGCCTCGCGCACCGGCGGCAGGTAGGCTTCTCCCGCCGACGTCAGGCGCACCCGCCGCGTCGTGCGCTCGAACAGCACGACCCCGAGGAACTCCTCCAGCTGCCGGATCTGGTGGCTGACGGCGGAGGGTGTCACGTGCAGCCGCTCCGCGGCGCCGCGGAAGCTCGCGGCGGCCGCACAGGCGTCGAAGGCACGCAGAGCGTTCAGCGGCGGCAACATGGCTTCTTCATTGTGAAATATGACTCAGTAATCGGCTGAGAATAGCGCGTTTGCCGCCGTCGCAGAAAGCCACTTTATTGGCCTCTGTCACCGCGAAGACCCTGCTCGGTGCCCTGCGGTGTTGAGGAAGCTTCATCAGGAGCCGGCCATGAAACTGCCCATCGGATACACCCGGCCAAGCGCCGTCACGGCCCGCGCACGCGGCGCACGCGCCACCCTCCTCCGCAGCCTGGTGCGGCACCTGCGTCTCCGGCTGCGCGGACGGCCTCGGCAGCGGCACAGAGGAGCCTCGCCGCCTGCTGACTCCGGCGGGGCTGCCCGGCCGAGCGACCGTCGCGGCCCGCGCCCGGCGATGCAGGGTCGGTGCCGCCTCACCGATCCACCGACAGCGCCGGTGGCGACGCGCCTGCCGGTATGAGGCCTCGAGGCTAGTTCAGCGCGCTCAGCCGTCAGCCGCCCTTTCCCGACCGAACCAGTCGACCGCGTGCCGGACAAGGGTCGCCGCTCAGTTCAGCGCGCTCAGCGAGCCGCCGACCAGCCGCTCGCGGTAGTCGGTCATGAAGGCCTGCGCCTGCTCGACCTGCCCGAGCTGCTCCGATATCGAGGAGAGGGCGCTCAGGGCGCCGGCGCCGGCCAGGAGCTCGAAGGTGTCGGCGTGGGGGCTGACCGCCATCTCGGCGGCGTAGCGGCGCGCCAGGGACTGCAGCTCGGCACGCTGGCCGGCCAGAACGTGGGCGACGGCGGCGTTGACCACCTGGGCGGCGTCGCTCTCGTCGAGCGGCTGGCCGGCCGGCGGCAGGTGCCGGCCGAGCGTTGTCGCGACCTCGGCCCAGCGTCCGGCCGAACGCGCGATCTCCACCCGCAGGCGGTCGGCCTCAGCGCTGTCGTCGCCCGCCAGCAGGTCGAGGGCGGTGCGGTCCTGGCCCAGGTCGACCATGGCCTTGGCGCGCAGGCGGGCGCGCTCCAGGCGCAACTCTGCCGGCAGCTCGTCGAGCGCCGAGGCGTCGAGGGCAGCCAGGGCCGCGGCGGGCTGGCCGTCAAGCAGCCTGACCAAGGCGAGGCGTGCTGCGACCCGGCTCTTCTCGAGGCCGCTCAGGCGGTGCGCGACCTGCTCGTCGAGCAGGTCGGCGGCCCGGTCCAGCAGGTCGATCTCGACCAGGCGGTCGGCGAGCGACTCGATGATGGCGTCGCCGATCAGGCCCGGCGGCGTCAGCTCGCGGAACTCGTCGTAGAGAGACAGCGCGGCGAGCGGCGACATGCTCGCGGCGGCCGCGCCGGTGAAGAGGTCGGCGAAGAGATCCTGCATGCGGATCGCGGCACGTTCGGTCTCCGGGTTGCCCGGGAAGCTGGAGGCAGCGGCGCGCAGCCTGCGCAGCGCCTCCCGGCCCCTGCCCTCGGCCTCGTAGAGGTCGGCCAGGCGCATCAGCAGGGCGAACTCGAAGCCGTCGCCGCGCCAGGCGAAGCGCAGCTTCTCGATTTCCTCGATCGCCTGGGCGGGCAGCAGGCTGCCGTCGGCCAGTGCTCGCTCGATGAGCAGCAGGCGGGCCCGCGCGGAGGCGGAGCCGTAGCCGCCGGCCGCGACCTCCTTCAGCCGGGTCTCGGCCGGGTCCGGCTGGCCGTCGGCCAGCAGGGTCATGGCCTGGGCGAGAGAGTGACGCGCACGCTCGAGGTCCGTGCGCAGCTGCGGCTCGATCTGCTTCAGGTAGTCCTCGGCCGTCGCGGTGTCGCCGATCTCCCGCCGCGCGTCCGCCGCCGCCAGGGCGAAGCGCACGCGCACCGCACGGGCGTAGCTGGCGGTCAGCGGCAGGCTGTCGGCGAAGCGGTCGGCGGCGACCGGCCAGTCCTGGGCGGCGGCGGCCAGCAGCCCTTGCCAGAGCCGGGCCTCCGGCTCGGCGACGAGCGCGCCGTCACCGAGGATCTCGACGGCTTCCTCGTAATCGCCGGCCAGGGTCCGGCTGGCGCCCGCCATCAGCAGCAGTTCCGGATCGCGCGACAGCCGCGGATCGTCGGCGACCACCATCTTGAGCAGGCCCAGGGTCTCCTTGGCTAGGCCGTAGCCGAAGTAGAAGCGCGCCAGCGCCAGCCTTGCCGCGGTCAGCTCCCCGGCGGTGCGCGCCGTGGCAACCGCGGTCTGCAGCTGCTGGCGCACCTCCGAATAGCCGCCGCGCGCCTCGAGCCGCCAGGCCGCCGGATCGAACAGGCGGCGGCCGGTCTCGCTTGAGGTAGGACCGTCCGACGCGAGACCCTCGGTACGCGACGGGCGCGCACCGAGGGGAACGGCGCCGAGACCGGCGACCGTCACGCGCCGCGGCGTCGAGTCGACCGTCACGCGGTCGCTCAGGGGCGCGACGAACAGCCCCTGCGGGCTCGACAGAATCTCGAACTGCGGAAAACGGCGGGCCGGGGCGAAGCCGGCGTTCTCGCCGAGCGGCACGGCGTAGATCCTGCCGCCGGTCGCCGGGTCGCGCAGCGCGATCGGGGTGCCGGCGTCCTCGGTGCCGATCCGCAGCGCTTGGGCGACAGCGTCGGGCGTCAGCGGCAGCGGCTGGTCGAGCAGTGCCGGTCTCGGCCGCAGGTCGAGCACCCAGGCCCGCCCCTCCGGGCGCAGCAGCGGCGCGACCAGGGTGCTGACCTCGAAGCTGAAGGCGGTCCCGGACTCCAGCTCGTGGCGCTCGAGCTTCACCAGTTCGGGCGCCAGCGTCTCAAGGCGGCGCGTCGCCCAACCCGGCGCCTCGCCGTCGAAGACGAGCAGCACCGCGGGACCGCTCTGCAGCACCGCCGCCCGGGTCCGCTGCGGCCAGTCGAAGCGCAGCACCACGGGCTCGGGCCAAGGCGCGGTGCCGCCGGGCAGCGGCGTCGCGACTCGTCGGCCGAACAGGTCGGTACGGTCGATCTGGAAGCCGGCCGGCTCGCTGACCCGCACGTTCGGCGGCGGCGGGCGCCGCTCGGGCGCGGCCTCGGCGGCAGGCGTCTCCGGACGCGGCTCGGAGGCGGCCCCCGCCGGTTTCGCCGGCGGAACCGTGGCCTCCTGGGGGACCAGCGGCACCGGCATCTTGGAAGCAGCGGCTGGAGCCCCGGACGCCTCGGCTGTCGCCGACGGCAAGGGGCCGTCCAGCAGCTCCACGGTCGGGCGCTGCGGGCTGCCCGCAGGGCCGACCAGGTCGACGACGATCCGGTCGCCGAGCGAAAAAGCGCGCGCCCTGACGCCCGAGGGAAAGCCGAGGTGCACCGACAAGCCGTCTGGGCCGTCGCTCGCGGTCACCGTCCGCAGGCGGGCGGTGGCGGTCTTGGCGAGCAGGGAGGCGTCGAGCCGGCCCGGCCCGGCGAAGCGGATGCGCGCCGTGCCGATGCCTTCGGCCTCGAGCGCGAAGTCGACCGCCGCCGGCCAGTCGAAGACCAGGCGGTCGTAGTCATCGTGCACGCCGGCACGCAGCAGGACCGGCAGGCTTCGGGCCGGCATCCCCACCGCTGGCGATGCCGCTGGCTCGGCAGCAGGAGCCGAAGCGGGCGGAGCGAGGGGCGGGGTGCCCTCGGAGGGGGTGGGAGGCGCGGTCGCGTCCTGCGCGCTCGCGGGCACGGCCGCGGTCCACAGCAGGGCGACGAGCAGGAGCGGCGCCAGGGACAGTCGGGGCAGCGAAAGGGTCATCGCACCGCCCCGCCGTCGGCGTGGATCACCAGGTCGACCCGCCCGAGGCGCCCCGGCTCGGCGGCGGAGTCGCCGTAACCCTGGACCGCTATCGGGCGCTCGTAGCCGGCTTCGCGCAGGACGCCGGCGACCGCGACCGCGCGGAGCAGCGAGAGCTCCCACGAAGAGGCGTAGGGCGCCGCCGGCTCGCGGCCGTCGGCATAGCCGGCCAGCTCGACCCGATTTTCGAGGTGGCGCAGGGTCTCGGCCAGCGCCGCCATCGCGGCCGCTGCCGCCGCACGCGGCTCGCTGTCGCCGGGGCCGAAGGCGAGGCGGGTCGGCAGGCGGACGATCAGGCTGTCGAGGCCGCGCTCGACCTGGTAGGCGCCGGCGTCGTCGCGCTGCTGGAGCCGGGCGCCGATCAGCGCGGAGAGGTAGTCGAGGTCCGTCGCGGGCAGCAGCGCCGTCGCCTCGGAATCGCGTGCGTAGCGCGGCGAGGCGGTCGAGGGTCCGGCGATGCCGTCGAGGCGGTCGGCCAGGCTCGCGGTCAGTCCCTGCCAATGCTGCTCGTCGACCTTCATCATGGCGAAGAGCATGACGAAGAAGGTCAGCATCAGCGCGATCAGATCGGTGAAGGTGACCATCCAGGCCTGGCCCTCGCCGTGGCGCAGGGAGGCAAAGGGCAGCAGCGTCGGGCGCCGCTTCGGGTCGGCCGGACGCTCGAATCCCCGGTCCGGGCCGGTGGCGCCCTCGACGGGCGCGCCGGTGCGGTGGCGGGCCGGTCGCTCGAACTCTCGGGTCATGGCACGGCGGCGATGGCGGGAGGACGGACGCGGAGGCGCAGGCTCTGGTCCGGCCCGTCGAGCAGACCCGCGGCAAGGCGCTCCGCGGGCAGCCCGAGTGCCGCCAGCGAGCGCACCACGGCGGCGGCGCGGCCGACGGCGAGATCCCGCTCGAGCGCGCTGCCGCGGCCCGGAAAGCCGGCGAGGCGGCTCGAGGCGTCGAGGGTCCAGGCGCGGTCCGCGAAGCGGTGGCCGAGCAGGGCGCGCGACAGGGTGACGAAAAGCGGCCTGACGGTGGCGCGCGGCGAGGCGTCGGCGAGGCCGAACAAAGCCTGGTAGGGGATCTCGATCCTGAGTTCGCCGTCCTGGTGCAACTTGATCTCGATTCTGACCGGCAGCGCCGCCGCCGCGACCCGCCGCAGCTCCTCGGCGACCGGCTTCATGGCCTCGTGAAAGCCGAGGCTGCCGGCGCTGAGCGGCTGCGGCTCGGCGGACTCGAAGGGCACGCCGAACGCGTCGGTCACGCTCTCGACGACGCGCTGGACGCGGTCCTGCTCGTACTGCGAGAGGGCGGTGAGCAGGATGAAGAAGGCGAGCAGCAGGAGCTGGAGGCTGAGCAGCGCGACCAGCCCGGGGTCGGGCCTGTCGCCTGCGCGCTCCGGTCCCGGGCCCCCGGGCAGCGGCCCCGCCGCCATCTCGTGCTCCTCAGTCGAAACTGGCGAGCAGCGCGTCGATGTCGTCCTGGCTGATCGCCGCCTGGGCGTTCTGCGGGCCGTTCATCAAGTGCTCGTCGGGGCGGTCCTTGCCGTCGGCGCGCTTGCTGCCGCCCTTGGCGGACGGCTTCGGCAGGCTGTCGCCGCCGAAGGCGACCAGCAGCGCCTGGACCTTGCTCTCGATGTGGCGCAGGGCGTTGACCACCTTGGAGATGCGCTGTCCGGTGATGTCCTGGAAGCCGCAGGCCTCGTAGACGCTGGTCACCGCGGCGGTGATCCGCTCGGCCTGCTCGGGCGGCAGCTCCGCCGCCACCGTCTCGATCGCCTCGACCGCCTCCATGATCGAGTTGGTCGCCTGCTCGGTGGCGCCGACGATCGCCTCGAGCTCCTCGCCGGCGGCCGGCAGGTGCTCGTCCGTGATCTCGTCGGGGCGCAGCGAGGCGATCTCGGCGCGGGCGTTCTGGATGTAGTGCGCCAGGCTCTCGATCTCGGCGTAGAGCTTCAGGTTGGCGCTCGACAGGTCGCCCTGGGCGGTCGCCATGATCGCTTCGACGGCCTCGACCAGCTGGCGCGGCTCGATCTCGCTGCGCGCCTTCAGCAACTGGGTCACGCGGACCTCGAGGTCGTGCGCGCCGTTACCCGGGTGAACCGACATGGCTCCGCCTCCCTCTGGTTCGGATGGTCCCTGCGACCGCCCTAAAAATTGCCGCCTAGAAATTGCCGCCTAGAAATTGCCGATCGTCGCCGTGAGCTTGGTCTTGAGCGTGGCGGCATTGAACGGCTTGACGATGTAGTTGGTGACGCCCGCCTGCTTGGCAGCGATGACGTTCTCGCTCTTGCTCTCCGCCGTGATCATGACGAACGGCAGGTCCTTGAGGCGCGAGTCGGCGCGGACTTCCTTGAGCAGCTGCAGGCCGCTCATCGGCTCCATGTTCCAGTCGGAGATGACCAGGCCATAGGCCTTGTCGCGCAGGCGCTGCAGCGCTGCCGAGCCGTCGCTGGCTTCGTCGACGTTGTCGAAGCCGAGCTGCTTCAGCAGGTTCCGGATGATCCGCAGCATCGTCTTGTAGTCGTCGACGATGAGGATCGGCATGTTCATATCGACGGCGGACATGGGTCACTCCGATAGTTGATCGCGCGTGCTTGGGTGCGGCGGGTGCCGCAGCGAATGAGGGGCAGACTAGGGGGACACGATTAATCGAGGGTAAATTCGCGCGCAGAGGCCTGCGGCGGCTGGGCGTTCAGTCCCGCGGGATCGGCAGGTCCCGGCGCGTCGCCAACTCCTGGGTGACCTCCTGGGCGCGCTCGGCGTTCATCGCGGCCAGCACCGGCGCCGCCTTGCGCTCCTTCATGCGCTCGACGACCGAGAGCAGGACGTCCATCTCCAACTCCTCGAAGATCCGCGCCGCGTCCTTGGGCTTCATGCTCTCGTAGATCTTGACCAGGCTCTCGACCTGCTTGTCCTCCTGCTCGTCGTAGGCGACGAGCAGCGCCTCGATCTGCGCCTGCAGGCTCTCCAGGCGCCCGATCTTCTCGTCGATCTTGCTCTCGGCCGCGCTCAGCAGCGCGGCACGCTGCTCGACCTCGGCGGCACGCCGGTCGAGCTGCAGCCGGCGCTCTGACAGCGCCTGCAGCAGCTCGATCTCCTGGTCGCTCATTTGCAGCGGGTCGGCGGGCAGATCGAACAGCGGCGTTCCGGCCGCATCCTCGACAGGCGCTTCGCCAGACCCGTCGCCAAGCCCTTCGACAGAGCCGTCGTCCGCCCGCTCGGCGGTCAGCTGGGCAACCTGCTCGCCGCCCGCGCGCCCCGGCTCGGCATAGCTGGCGACCGGCTCGGCGGCGACCTTCTCGGCGGCGACGGCCTGGATGTCGTGGAGCAGGCCGCCCAGGCGCAGAGCCAGGGCGACGCCGGCGACGGCGATGACGAAGGGCAAGAGGCGCAGGGTCACGGGGGTTCGACCTTCCTGTCTGGTCTCGGGCTGGTCTGTCTGGCTCAGCGGACGCCGGCGAGCGAGCGCAGCAGGCCCTCGTCCTTGGCGACCTCTGGCTCGCCGTCGCGCTTGGCGGCGGCAGGTTTGGCTCCGGGTTTGGCGGGGGCAGGCTTGGCGGCGGGCGCCCGGGGGCGGGCCTGGCTGGCCCGGCCGCCTTCGAGGCCACGCTCCAGCCGGTCCGCCAGGGCCTCGCCCTTCTCGACCAGGAACACCAGGTCCTCCTTCAGGCCGAGGGCCTTCTCGAGCTTGCCGTCGGCCTCGGCCACGACCGCGCTGAGCCCGTCCCCGGAGGCCGAGGCGCTCTGGCGCAGCTCGCGCACCCCGGCTTCCGCCTGGGCGGTGGTCTGCGCGAAGTCGGCGAGCATCCGCGCCATCTCGTCCTTGGTGGCGCGCAGCGCGGAGAGCTTGCGGTTGAGGACGATCGCGTAGGCGATCGTCACCGCCAGCAACAGCGCCAGCAGGCCGTCGGCGAGCAGGCCGAGATCCATCACGTGTCCTCCCGGGGTTCGCGCAGCAGCTTGTCCGCGATGCGCACGGCGATGTGGCCGTTCTTTCGGCCCATGGCGCCGCCGAACATCGAGATGTCGCCACAGCGCAGCTCGACCTTGGACTGGGGCGAGCGGTTCAGCGCCACATGGGTGCCGACCTTCCAGTTGAGGACGTCGCCGAGCGTCGCCTCCACGGTGTCGAGCACGCCCTGCAGCGAGACCTCGGTCTGCCAGAGCTCGGCGGTCAGATGGCTTTCCCAGATCGAGTCGCGGCCGAACTTCTCGCCCATGAACATCTGCAGCAGCAGCTCGCGCACCGGCTCGAGCGTCGCGTAGGGCAGCAGCAGCTCGATGCGGCCGCCGCGGTCCTCCATGTCGATGCGCAGGCGCGTGACGATGGCGGCGTTGGCGTGGCGGGCGATGGCCGCGAAGCGCGGGTTGGTCTCCAGCCGCTCGAAGCGGAAGGTGACCGGCGACAGCGGGTCGAAGGCGGCGGAGAGGTCGGCCAGCACGACGTGCATCATGCGCTGCACCAGGTTGCGCTCGATCGTCGTGTATGGCCGACCCTCGATGCGCATGGCGGCGGTGCCGCGGCGACCGCCGAGCAGCACGTCGACAATCGAGTAGATCAGCGCGGAATCGACGACCATCAGGCCGTAGTTGTCCCACTCCTCGGCCTTGAAGACCGCCAGCATGGCCGGCAGCGGAATCGAGTTGAGGTAATCGCCGAAGCGCGCCGAGGAGATGTTGTCGAGGCTGACCTCGACGTTGTCGGAGGTGAAGTTGCGCAGCGAGGTCGACATCATCCGGACCAGGCGGTCGAAGACGACCTCCAGCATCGGCAGGCGCTCGTAGGACACCAGCGCCGAATTGACGATCGCCTGAATGCCCGAGTTGTCCTGGGACTCGGATGTCTGGTCGTCGAGGCCGAGCAGCGAGTCGATCTCGTTCTGGTCGAGGACGCGGGCCGACGTGCCGCCCAGCTCCCCTTCTTCGCCTTCGTCGGCCATCGCCGCCCACTGGGCAGCGAGTTCGTCGTCGTCCTCTTCGATCTCGTCGGCCAAGGTCGGCTCCCGTCGTTCGAGCGTTGGCGCCGGTGGCGCGGCTACTGGACCAGCATTTCCTTGAACAGCACGTCGTGCACCTCGACCGGCGCGACGGCGGCGTTCACGCGCACCAGCAGCTCCTCACGCAACCGCTGGAGGCCAGCCGAGCCGCTCAGGTCTTCCAGGCGCAGCTCGCGCAGGTAAACCTGGAAGGCGTCGACGACGCGCGGCTGCACCTTCTCGATCTCGGCGACGGCGAGCTCGCTGGAAAGCTCCAGGCTGACCGTCAGCTTGAGGAAGCTGGTCTTGCGGCCACTGCTGCTCAGGTTGACCAGCATCTCGGGCAACTCGTAGTAGACCGTCGACTTCGGCGCCTTTGCCAGGACCTCCTCGTGGCTCTCGTCCTTCTCGCCGCCGAGCGCGCCGGAGAAGAATAGGCCGGCGCCGGCGCCGACCAGCAACAGCAGCGGCAGGACGATGAGGACGAGCTTCTTGCCGCTCATTCCGCCCTTTCGCGGCACCGCCTGGACTTCGACGTCGCCGCCGTCCTCGACCGTCGAATCGACCATCCTTGCCTCGAACTCTCGCTAGATTTAGCGCCCCAATTGGCGTGCACCGGCAAGGTAGCGCCGCCCTGGTTAACAAGCCGTTTCGTCCGCCGCACTGCGGCAAAACCTGCCCGGCAAGCTCTACCCCGGCAGCGCCCCTGCCCGCCGAGGGCCGCGACCGGATCGCCGTAAGCCCTTGAAATGGGTGGCGGCTCGGCCGTGGCACGGCACCTGCATCCTGTCCTGCGCCGCAACAGGGCCGATAGAGCCCGGCGACGATCCAGGACCGCCCCCCGGTCCCAGGCAGACGGGCAGACGCATTCGATGGAAAATCCGAGCTACATCACGCTTTCCCGGCAGACCGTGCTGCGCCGGCAGATGGACGTGCTGGCCAACAACCTGGCGAACATGTCGACCCCGGCCTTCAAGGCCGAGGCGCTGATGGTGATCGAGCACGAGTCGCCGATTTCCACCCAGGGTCCGCGGGGCATGCGCAACGTCTCCTTCGTCAAGGACCTGGCGACCGTCCGCGACCTGTCGGAAGGCGCGCTGGTCCACACCGACAATCCCCTCGACGTCGCGATCTCCGGCGACGGCTACTTCGCGATCGAGACCGACGACGGCGAGCGCTACACCCGCAAGGGCTCCTTCATGCTCGACGGCGAGGGGCGGCTGGTCACGACCGCCGGCCAACCGGTGCTCGACGATCGCAGCCGCCCGATCGTCGTGCCGCCCGGCTCCGGCGAGATCGAGATCGCCCAGGACGGCACGATCTCGGCCCGCGACCCCCTGCTGCCTGGGCAGAACGTCGTGCTCGGCCGCTTCAAGGTCGTCGCCTTCGAGAACGAGTACACCCTGAAGCGCGAGGCCAACGGCCTCAATCGCCCCGGCGCGGGCGCCGATCCCGAGCCGGTCGCCGCGCCCACCGTCTTCCAGGGCATGATCGAGAAGTCGAACGTCAACGGCATCGTCGAGATGACTCGGCTGATCGAGACGGTGCGCAACTTCCAGTCGGCCAGCAAGGTCGTCGACGACGAGCACGAGCGCCAGCGCAAGGCGATCGAGACCCTGACCCGCTCCAGCCTGAGCGCCTAGCGGCAGCACGTGAGTCAACAAGGAGCAACCATGCGATGAGAGCGCTTTCGATCGGGGCCACCGGCATGCTGGCCCAGCAGATGAACGTGGAGGTCATCTCCAACAACATCGCGAACATGAACACGACCGGCTACAAACGCGGCCGCGCCGAGTTCAACGACCTGCTCTACCAGGACCTGCGGCGCGTCGGCGCGGCCTCCTCGGACGCCGGCACGATCGTGCCGTCGGGCGTCCAGGTCGGCCTCGGCGTCAAGGCGGCGGCGGTCTACCGGATCACCGAACAGGGCAACATCACGATCACCGACAACAGCCTCGACCTGGCGATCAACGGCCGCGGCTATTTCGAGATCGAGATGCCGACCGGCGAGATCGCCTACACCCGGGCCGGCTCCTTCCAGCTCAGCCCGACCGGCGACATGGTGACCCCCGACGGCTATCTGGTGATGCCCGGCATCACCATCCCGCCGCAGGTCACCTCGATCTCGATCAACAACAACGGCGAGGTCTTCGTCCAGCTCGACGGGCAGGTCAACCCGACCCGGGTCGGCCAGCTCGAGCTCGCCGCCTTTCCGAACGAGGCGGGCCTGGAGGCGATCGGCGACAATCTGTTCCTTGAGACCGCCGCTTCCGGCGGCGCCCTCGCCTCCGTGCCCGGCAAGGACGGCTTCGGCGCGATCCTGCAGGGTGCGCTGGAAACCTCGAACGTCAACGTCGTCTCGGAGATCACCAACCTGATCACCGCCCAGCGGGCCTATGAGATGAACTCCAAGGTCATCCAGGCCGCCGACGAGATGATGCAGAACGTCAACCAGCTGCGCTGACGTCGCCCAGCCAGGGAGATCCGCCATGCTTCGCCTGACCCGCTCCGCCGCTCCGCTGGCACTGGCCTTCGGCTGCGCCCTCGCCTTCGCCGCCGGTGCTCCGTCGGCCGTCGCCGAGTCCGGCACGACCGGTCCCGCCGCTGCCGGGCAGACCGCTCTGGCCCCGGCGCTCGGCTCGATCCAGCTCCGGCAGCCGGCCCTGATCACCGAGGCCGTGGTCACTCTGGGTGACCTTTTCGCCGGACTCTCCGCCGAGCAGGCCGAGACGCCGGTGGCCCGGGGTCCGAGCCTCGGCGACTCCACGCCCGTCGACGCCGCCTGGCTCGCTCGGCTCGCCAAGCATTACCGGGTCGACTGGGAGCCGCGCTCGCACCTCGACGGCACCGTCGTCGAGCACGCGGCGATCCGCATCGGCGCCGGCGACATCGAACCCGCGGTGGAGCGCCTTTTCGCCGAGCAGAACGACGGGCGGCACCTGGAGATCTCGCTCGACAAGACAACGATCTCGATCGCACTGCCCCTGGAGTCGGAAGGCCGCTTTGGCCTAGAGGGCCTGCGCCAGGACCAGCGCAGCGGCCGCTTCAGCGTCACCCTGGTCTATCCCGACGACGGCAGCCCCACGATCCGCGCGCCGCTCAGCGGCCGCGTCCTCGAGCTGGTCGAGGTGCCGGTCCTGCTGCGCCGGGTCGGCGCCGGCGAGATCCTCGGCGTCGGGGACATCGGCTGGGAGATGCGGCCGGCCGATCGCGTCTCGGCCAACCTGCTGACCGATCCCGCGCAGATGATCGGCCAGAGCCCGACACGGGGCCTGCGCGCCGGCGACCCGGTGCGCGCCGGCGACCTGCAGGCGCCGGTCCTGGTGCCGCGCAACGCCCCGGTCACCCTGCGCTACCGCTCTGCCGGCATGACCCTGACGGCCCAGGGCCGCTCCCTCGACGAGGGCGGCGCCGGCAGCCTAGTGCGCGTCGTCAACCTGAAGTCCAACACCATCGTGCAGGCGGTCGTGACCCAGGCCGGCGTCGTCGACGTCGCCACCGGCCAATTCTGAGCAACCGAGCCGGCGCCCGAACGCGCCGCCCCCCTTCCGGAGAACTCGACATGTCCGCCAAATCGCTCTTCGCCGTCACCGGCGCCCTGGCCCTCGGGCTCGCGCTCAGCGGCTGCAACACCCTGACCCGCCTGTCCGAGGTCGGCTCGGAGCCCTCGCTCAGCACCATCGAAAACCCGGCGGTGATCGCCGGCGTCCAGCCGGTGGCGATGCCGATGCCGGTTCCCGACACGCTGCACCAGGAGCCGAACTCCCTGTGGCGCGCGGGCAGCCGGGCCTTCTTCAAGGATCAGCGGGCCAGCGACGTCGGCGACATCCTGACCGTGGTCATCCTGATCGACGACAGCGCCTCGCTGAGCAACAGCACGAACCGCTCCCGCAGCGCGAGCGAAGGCGCCGGCCTGCCGTCGATCCTGGGCTTCGAGACCAAGTTCAGCAGCATCCTGCCGGAGGCTGTCAACCCGGCGAACCTGATCGAGGCGAGCTCGGACTCCGTGACCGACGGCACCGGCAGCATCGGCCGCTCCGAGCGGATCGACATCCGGGTCGCCGCGATGGTCACCCAGGTCCTGCCCAACGGCAACCTGGTGGTCGCCGGGCGCCAGGAGACGCGGGTCAACTACGAGCTGCGCCAGCTCCAGATCGCCGGCATCATCCGTCCCGAGGACCTGACCTCGACCAACACGATCAACTGGGACCAGATCGCCGAGGCCCGGATCTCCTACGGCGGCCGCGGCACCGTCTCCGATGTCCAGCAGCCGCGCTACGGCCAGCAGATCTACGACATCCTCTGGCCCTTCTGAGGATCGGACCAACGCGCCGGGTCACTGCCCGTGCCCGGATACACTCGAGCCGGCGTCCCCTGGGCGCCGGCTCTCTTTCTTGAAAACGGCGCCGGTGGAACCGGCGCTCTCGCAATCAGTCGTCGCGGTGGGTGCGCTCCAGGCGCTCGTGGCGCTCCTGGGCCTCGATCGAGAGCGTCGCGATCGGGCGCGCCTCGAGCCGACGGATCGAGATCGGCTCTGCCGTCTCCTCGCAGTAGCCGTAGGTGTCCTCCTCGATCCGCGCCAGCGCGTCCTCGATCTTGCTGATCAGCTTGCGCTCGCGGTCCCGGGTCCTCAGCTCCAGCGAGCGGTCGGTCTCGAGCGAGGCACGGTCGGCGATATCCGACTCCGCCAAGCTCTCGGTCTGCATGTGCTCGATGGTTTCACCCGACTCGCGCAGCAGCTCGGTCTTCCACTTCAGCAGCTTCCGGCGGAAGTACTCCTTCATGCGCGGGTTCATGAAGGGCTCGTCCTCGCTGGGACGATAATCGGGGGAAAGCGTCACCGTCATCTCGTATCCCGTCCAAGGCACCGCCCGAGGCACGGGCAGGCGTTACGCGCCGGGAGTATATGAATCCGCGCCGCCCGGACAAGTCCCAGTCGCAGCCCGGCTTCGGCGGGGCAAAGCCTTGAAAACTGTGGGGATTTGGCCGGGGCGCGCAGGAGCATGCGGAGCCGGCGAGGGCTTAGCGTCGGCCGAGCTTGGCGAGTTCTACCCTTGCGCGTAGATCGACCTCGTCGAGCAGCTCCGCAAGGCGCGGGTCCTCGACATGGGCCCGCCGGCGCTGAACCGCGGCCGAGAGCTTCTCCAGCTCGGCGACGGGGATCGAGCCGACCAGCAGGCCGACGCGGATCTCGTCGAGCTGGTCGAGCAGATCCTCGGCCCGCTCGCGGGCCTGGGTGCTGCCGTCCGGCCGCTCGCCGACGGCCTGCAGCGCGAGCAGGGAATCGACCGGACCAAGGGGAGCCGAGCCGCTGACGCCACCGGCGCGCGGCTCGCTGCCGAGCGCCTCGGCGAAGCCGGAGCTGCCCGTGCTGGCGCGCTTGTCCGCCCGCTTGAGGACGGCGGCGCGCAGTCTTGAAAGGGGGTCGACGTTCATGGCGGTGTGACGTGTCCTTCAGTCGCGGCGGAGCCTGCGGCCGACGCGGTTAAGAAGGCGTAAAGCGCGGCCGGGCTGCCCCGGCAGTTCTTGCCGCAGGGCCGCCCCCTGCCGCCCCGCCGCCACCCGGCCCACAGAAATTCCTGTTGTACGACAGCGGGATAGCCGAGGGACTCCGAACTGGCATGGTCCTCGCATCCCTGAGAGCCGAACGGAGTGGCGCGGCCGCTCCGCTAGGCAAACAAGACCGTCACGGGACCTCATGTTCACACGCCTCCCCCTCAGCATCCTTGCCGCGATCCTGGTCCTGACCCTCGGGCAGGCCGCCTCCGCCCAGTCGCGGATCAAGGACATCGCCGATTTCGAGGGCATCCGCGACAACATGCTGATCGGCTACGGCCTGGTCGTCGGCCTCGACGGCACCGGCGACGATCTGGACGCGGCGGTCTTCACCCGCGAGAGCCTGATCGGCATGCTGCAGCGCCTCGGCGTGAACGCCCGCAACGACGACCTCGACACCGAAAACGTCGCCGCCGTGATGGTGACCGCCAACCTGCCGCCCTTCTCGCGCCAGGGCTCGCGCATCGACCTCAACGTCTCGGCGCTCGGCGACGCGACCAGCCTGGTCGGCGGCACCCTGCTGGTGACGCCGCTGCTGGGCGCCGACGGCGAGGTCTACGCGGTCGCCCAGGGCTCGCTGGCGGTCGCCGGCTTCAAGGCGGTCGGCGCCGCCGCCGCCATATCGCGCGGCGTCGCGACCTCGGCGCGCATCGCCAACGGCGCCATCGTCGAGCGCGAGGTCGGCTTCGAGCTGAACCAGCTGACCCGCGTCAACGTCACCCTGCGCAACCCCGACCTGACCACCGCCAAGCGGATCGCCGACAGCATCAACCTGCGGCTCAACCTGCCGGTCGCCCGCCTCGTCGACCCGGGCACGGTCGAGATCCAGGTGCCGGCCAACTATCCCGGCGACACCGTCGCGCTGCTGACGGAGATCGAGCAGATCCCGGTGCAGGTCGATCAGATCGCCCGCGTCGTCATCGACGAGAGCTCCGGCGTCATCGTGATGGGCGACAAGGTGCGCGTCAGCCAGGTCGCGATCGCCCAGGGCAACCTGACGATCCGCATCGGCGAGAAGCTCCAGGTCAACCAGCCGAACCCCTTCGGCGCGGGCGAGACGGCAATCATCCCCGAGACCGACATCGAGATCGACGAGGACGACGACCGCCGCCTCGCGACCCTGCCGGCCGGGGTCACGCTGCAGGAGCTGGTCGACGGCCTCAACGCCCTGGGCGTCGGGCCGCGCGACATGATCACGATCCTACAGGCGATCAAGGCCGCCGGCGCCCTCCAGGCAGAAATCGAGGTGATGTGATGGACAGCGCCCTCTCGGCCCAGCTCCAGGCCAGCCAGTTCCCGGCGAGCCCCGCCGTCCCGGCGACCCCCGCCGCGCGCGCCAACCTCGCCAAGATCGAGCGCGCCGCCCAGGACTTCGAAGCCCTGTTCCTGTCCGAGATGCTGAAGCCGATGTTCGACGGCCTGAGCACCGACGGCCCCTTCGGCGGCGGCCAGGCCGAGGAGACCTACCGCGGCCTGCTCGTCGAGGAATACGGCAAGTCGGTCGCCAAGGCGGGCGGCATCGGCCTCGCCGACCAGATCGCCCGGGAAATGCTCAAGATGCAGGAGACACAGCAATGATCAGGGAAAATGGCCAGGTCGCCGACCTGCTGACGATCACCAGCCGCCTGATCGAGGTGCTGGAGCTCGAGATCGAGATGCTGCGCGCCATGAAGCCGCGCGAGATGCAGGCCCTGCAGCACGACAAGATCGTGCTGGCCGCCGCCTACGAGTCCGCGATCCGGGCCCTGGAGGGCGATCCGGTCGCCACGCAGACGATCACGCCGGCCGTGCGCGACGAGCTGCGCGCCGTCACCGAGCACTTCCACCGGGTGCTGGCCGCCAACGAGCGCGCCCTGCGCGCGACCAAGGAGGCGACCAACCGCCTGCTCAAGCACATCGTCACGGAGGTCGAGAAGCAGCAGCGCGGCCCCGGCACCTACGGTCCGGCCAAGATCGCTGCAACCCCGGCCTCGCCGGTCCAGCGGCGCAGCGTGTCGGTCACCCTGGACCAGCGTCTCTAGCCGTCCGCCGCCGCCGATAGTCCGTCCCTCAGAAGGCCCACCCCCGCCATGAGCCTCACCCTCGCCCTCAACACGGCCCTTTCGGGACTGCGCACGACGCAGGGCGCGCTCAGCGCCATCTCGAACAACGTCGCCAACGCCAACACCGACGGCTACACCCGCAAGGTCGCCCAGGCGAGCAGCCGGACCTTGGCCGGTGTCGGCGCCGGCGTCGAGCTCAGCGCGGTGGTGCGGACCGTCGATTCCCGCGTCCAGGCCGACGCCCGCGAGGCCTCGACCAAGCTGCAGACGCTGGAGGTCAAGGAGATGTTCCTGACCAGCGTGCAGCAGCTCTTCGGCACCCCCGGCGACCAGAAGACGGTCAGTCACAAGATCTCCAACCTGGCCGAAGCCATCGACGCCCTCGGCGCGACGCCGGAAAGCGCCACGGTGCGCAACCAGACGATCGAGGCCGCACTGAACCTCGCCGACCAGCTCGGCGACATGGCGAGCAGCATCCAGGACCTGCGCCGCGACGCCGACCGGCAGGTCACCAGCTCGGTGCAGACCATCAACAACCAGCTGGAGCGGATCGCCGAGCTCAACGCCAAGATCAAGCAGAACAGCGCACAGAGCATCCCGACCGGCGACCTGGAGGACGAGCGAGACCGCGCGCTCGAGCTGCTCAGCGCCGAGATGGAGGTCAGCTCCTTCACGCGCAGCGACGGCACCCTGTCGGTCTACACCACCGGCGGCGTCCTGCTCGCCGACAGCACGGCGGCCACCCTCAGCCACACGGCCGTCACCACGATGTCGCCGAACATGACGCTCGGCGGGGGCATCGACGGCATCAACGTCAACGGCACCGACATCACCGCCTCGATCCGCGGCGGCCGCATCGCCGGCGTGGTCGAGCTGCGCGACTCGACTCTGCCGGACATGCAGGCCGAGCTCGACCGCCTGAGCGAGCAGCTGCGCAACCAGCTCAACCTGATCCACAACCAGGGCACCGGCCTGCCGCCGGCGGACAGCCTGACCGGCAGCCGCGCCTTCGCCGATCCCACCGCCGATTCGGTGACGCTGACCAGCGCCGTGCGCATCGCGGTGCTCGACGGCGAGGGCCTGATGGTCGACTCCCACGACCTGCCGGCCGGCACCTACACCGTCGACCAGGTCCGCGACGCCATCAACGCCAACCTCGGCGGCAGCGCGACGGCGACGACCGCGGCCGCCGGACCGCTCGGGATTTCGGCCGACACCGCGCCGAACGGCATCGCCATCGTCGATCTCGGCGACCAGACCGTGACCGACGGCACCAACTCAATCAGCGGCTTTTCGAACTATTTCGGCCTCAACGACTTATTCACTACGCCCGGCAACGTGCAGGGCGACCCCACCACCGGACTGGCGCAGCTGATTCAGGTGCGCGGCGACCTCGCCGCGGACCCCTCGCGCCTGTCGCGCGGCCAGTTGAGCGACGCCGCGGCGGCACCCGCCGCCGGGGAGCCGGGGGTCGCTTTCTCCGACAACCGGGTCGCGATGGCGCTCGGCAGCAAGTTCGACGAGACGGTCTCCTTCGGCGCCGCCGGCGGCCTGGCGGGGACCTCCACCACCCTGAGCGGCTACGGCGCCGAGATCGTCTCGAACGCGGCGCGCATCAGCTCCAACAACAGCGCCAACTACGACTACCAGCTGAGCCTACACCAGCAGCTCTCACAGCAGCACAAGTCGCTGTCCGGCGTGAACATCGACGAGGAGATGGCGAACCTGGTGGTCTTCCAGAACGCCTACGCCGCCTCCGCCCGGGTCATCACCACGGCCCAGGCCATGTTCGACGCGCTCAGCAACATCATCCGCTAGGGACCGCCCCGATGATCCGCACCTCGACCTACGCCCTGCACGACCACCAGCTGTTCAACGCGAACCGCACGCAGACGCGCATGCAGGAGGCCTCGATCCAGATCTCCAGCGGCAAGCAGAGCCAGGACTACGCCGGCATCGCCGAGGACAGCCGGCGCGCGGTTTCGCTCGAGAACATGCACCTGCGCTCGGGGAACTTCGTCAAGCAGATCGACCTGGTCAGCGCCCGCCTGACGACGATGGAGAGCGGCATCTCGCAGCTCCAGGACATCGCCAGCGAGCTCAAGACCCTGCTGGTCAACGCCAGCAATGGCGACAACGCCGGCGACCTGGCCCTGGCCGACCGCGGCCAGACCATGCTCGACCAGTTCGCGGGCCTGCTCAACAAGCAGGAGGACGGCCGCTACCTCTTCGCCGGCGGCACCAGCAACCGCGCCCCGGTCGAGGTCGGCAGCTTCGACCCCCTGGCGCCCGGCTACGACCCCCTGGACCCGATCCCGGCGAACAGCGGCTACTACGCCGGCGACAGCCTGCAGCAGGCGGCCCGGATCGACGAGGACGAGATCCTGACCTACGGGATCACCGCCGACCACCCGGCCTTCGAGGCGCTCGGCCGCGCGATCCAGCTGACGCGCACGGCGAACGGCGACAAGACGCAACTGGAACAGGCCTTGCAAGCGGTCGAGCAGGCGGTCGACCGGCTGCCCGACGTGCGCTCGCAGGTCGGCGCCGACCAGATCGCCCTCGAAAGCGCCAAGGGCCGCCACACCGAACTGATGGGCTACGTGGAACAATCGATCGCCGACCTCCAGCACGTCGACGTCGCCGAGGCGATGACCCGCTTCACGGCCGACCAGGTGATGCTCGAGGCCTCTTTTTCGGTCACGGCGAAGCTCAGCCGGATCTCACTCGTCAACTTCCTGCAGTAGAAGGAAAACTCCGCCATGGCCGCCATTCAAGCCCTGCTCGCCGAGCCGACCGTGCCCGCGGCGGAGGAGACGTTCGTCGAGACCCGCTTCGGCATCTACGCCTTCGACGAGAGCACCACCCTGGAGTTCCCCGCCGGCCTGCTCGGCTTCGGCGGCCGCCAGCGCTTCGGCCTCGCCAACCTGCCGCAGCCCGAGCTGGCGCTCTTCAAGCTCCTGCAGTCGCTCGAGCGGCCGGAGCTGTCCTTCATCGTGACGCCGATGGAGCCCGATGCCGGCCTGATCGCCGCCGGCGACCTCGCCGGCGCCTGCCGGAGCGCCGGCGTCGCGCTCGCCGAGGCGACCTTCCTGCTGATGGTGACGCTGCGCGAGGGCGCCAAGGGCCTGGACATGACCGCCAACCTGCGCGCGCCGCTCGTGCTCGACCTCAAGCGCCGCCTCGGCCGCCAGATCGTCCTGCAGAACGCCGACTATCAGATCCGCCACAGCCTCGCCGGCTGACGCGCCTGCCGGCTCCCGGCCGGGCACCCTTCGCGATCAGTCAGGCTTCCTTCGGGGCCGGCTCCAGACCTGGAGCCCGCCCCGTTACGTTGGCGCAAATTCAGGGTACCCCCCAAGCCCCCACCACAGGGCAAAAACATCCCGGCGGCAACGGCGACCCGGCAAAAACCCGTCGAGGCGGCAAGATCTGCCGGGCAGAAAGTGCCGCGGCGGCGGGCGGGAGGGCGGAAATCCTTGCCGGGCAAGCTCTGCCGGGTTTGGCACGAGCGTTGCATCGGATTGAACGCTGCCAGGAAGGCGGCATGCCGGCAGGACGCCGGCGCACACTGCAACCATCCAAGTAGGAGATACCACCATGGCTCTTTCGATCGTTTCCAACTTCGCTGCCAACGTCGCCCATCGCCACCTCGGCATGTCCGACGCCTCGGCTTCCAACTCCGTCGCCAAGCTGTCGGCCGGCACCCGCGTGCTGTCCGCCAAGGACGACGCCGCGGCTCTCGCCATCGGCTCGCGTCTGAAGGCGGAGGTCGGTTCCCTGAAGCAGGCTTCGGTCAACGCCGGCCAGGCCGTGTCGATGCTTCAGATCGCCGACGGCGCGATGAGCCGCATCGACGACATCCTGACCCGGATGAAGACCCTGTCGGTTCAGTCGAGCTCGGGACAGCTTTCCAACACCGAGCGCGGCATGCTGAACGGTGAGTTCACGGCCCTGCGGTCGGAAATCGACCGTATCGCCGAGGACACCGATTTCAACGGCACCAAGCTGCTGGACGGCTCCAACACCTTCTCAGCCGCCACCGTCGGCGCCAGCATCGGCCAGGACGCCGGCATCGAGCAGTTCGTCTTCTCGAGCGACACCGGTGCCTTCTCGGCCACCGACTCGGTCACCGTCGCCTACAACGCGACGACCGACCAGTTCACGGTCACCAACGACGTCACCGCCGTCGCCTACACCTCCGAGGCCGGCATCGCCAGCCCGGGAGCCGGCACCTTCCGTGACGTCGTCATCCAGGGCGCGGGTCTGACCATCCAGCTCAACTCGCAGTTCGACGACACCGCGGCGATCTCTGCGACCAACAAGTTCGAGATCGCCGGTGGCACCTCGAACACGCTGTCGCTGGACTTCAAGGTCGGCACGGGCACCGACGCTTCCGACAACATCACCATCAACCTGTCCAAGGCCAGCACCGGTGCGCTGGACTCGAACCTCGACACCGCGACGATCGACACGGTGACCAACGCCAACAACGCGATCACGGCGGTCACCAACGCGATCGACACCCTCGCCCAGAACCGCGCGTCCCTGGGTGCCAACCAGAACCGGCTCGAGTTCGCCGCCGCCAACATCGCGACGGCGACGGAAAACTCCGAGGCGGCGCGTTCTGCCCTGATGGACCTCGACGTCGCTTCGGAGATGTCGAAGTTCACCTCGCAGCAGATCCTGGTCCAGGCCGGCGTCTCGATGCTGGCTCAGGCCAACCAGATGCCGCAGAACCTGATGCGTCTGTTCGGCTGAGGCCGACGAGGAGGTCCCGGGGGGGGGCCCCCCCCCCCCCGCCCCCCCGGCCGCCTTCTCTCCGATGCGCTCGGCATATTGGCCCGCATCTTGCTTGATACATTCCCAGGCATTGCGGCGCCCCGACCCTCCGGTCGATCGGGCGTCGAGCTGCGAGACGACACCGCAATGGCTTAGAGGCGAGACGAGCGATGGAACACCTGTCCATCCTACCGCCGACTTCGACGGCTGCCGCTTCCGGCGCTTCGCTCCTGCCCCACGGCCAGGCGGCCCCGGCACAGCGCCCCGCTCCGGACGGAGGCTTCGCCGTCAAGTCCCTCGAAAGCCTGAGCGGCGCCGAGGGCCCGCCCCGCGACGAGGTGGCGCTGACCTCGGTCAAGATCGAGCTCGACGTCGACGAACCGACCAGGCGGGTGGTCGCCGTCGTCCGCGACCGCGAGACCGGCGAGGTTCTGAATCAGTTTCCCGCCGAAGCGATCCTGCGCGACGCCCGCGGCATCCGCGAGCTGCTGGCGCGCGAACTCGACATGAAGGTCTAATCAGATGTCCGACAGCCTGATCAACGGCTCCCTGGTCACCGACACCAGCGGCCGCGTGCGCTACTCGGGCTTCAGCTCGGGCATCGACTTCAACCAGATCGTCGAGGCGACCTACGCCGCCAAGCGCATCCCGATCGACCGCATCGAAGCCAAGATCGACACCAACAAGACCAAGATCGAGGCGCTCAACAGCATGAGCAGCCTGATGCAGGGCGTGAAGACCTCGCTCTCGACGCTCTACGGCAAGATCGCCATCGGCAACTCCAGCGACATCTTCAGCGCCAAGTCGGCCTTCGCCTCGACCAGCCGCAGCGACGGCGCCACGGGCAGCCCGGCGGCGAACCTGGTCGGGGTCACCACGACCAACGCCGCCGAGGCGAGCAGCCACGAGATCGAGGTGCTGCAGATCGCCAAGGCCCACAAGCTGGGCAGCGGCACCTTCGCCTCGATCTCGACCGCGCTCGGCAGCAGCGGCTCCTTCGACGTCAACGGCAAGACCATCACGGTCGCCGCCAGCGACACGCTCGCCGACCTGCGCGACCGCCTCAACAACGCCAATACCGGCAGCGCACCGTCCGGCGTCTCGGCCAGCATCGTCTCGGTCGGCAGCAACCAATCGGTCCTGGTGCTGACCGCGACCGAGACCGGCAAGGACATCGTGCTCGACAACGAGACCGGCGGCACCCTCGCCGACCTCGGCATCTCGGAGGACGGAGGAGTCAGCTTCTCGAACGAGCTGCAGGCGGCGCAGAAGGCACTGCTCAAGGCCGATGGGCTGCTCGATCCTTCCAAGTTCGAATCGACGCTGGTCGCCAGCGCCTCGGACCCCCTCTCGAACTACGGCGTCACCGGCACCGGCAACACTTTCGAGCTGCGCAGCGGCGCGGGCGCGCTGCTCGGCACGGTGACCTACGATTCGACCGACACCCTGGACACCCTGGCCGCGAAGATCGGCGCCGTCGCCGGCGTCACGGCCGAGGTCGTGACCGAGGGCGGCGAAGTGCGCCTGGCGATCTCCGGCGACGGCGGCGCCGCGATCTCGGTCAAGAACGACAGCAACAGCCTGGTCGCCGGCCTGGGGATCGTCCGCGCCGACCAGATCATCGAGCGCAGCGGCAACACCATCAACGACCTCTTCACCGGCATCACGCTCAGCCTGTTCCAGGCCGAGGTCGGCACCACCATCAAGATCGACGTCGAGCGCGACCTGAGCGCGGTCAAGACGGCGGTGTCCGATTTCGTCGACGCCTACAACGAGCTGAAGATCTTCATCAATCAGCAGGGCCAGACGGACCCGAATACGCAGAAGAAGGCGGAGGACGCGGGCCCGCTGTTCGGCACCACCGTGCTGTCGACCGTCGAGGGCGCGATGTCCCGCCTGCTCGGCGCCGGTGCCACCGGCGTCGACCCCAGCTACTCGGTGCTCGCCCAGATCGGCGTCAACTTCATCGATAACGACAGCCTGAACGATCCTCTGGGCAACGACACCCTGGTCATCGACGAGACGAAGCTCGACGAGGCCCTGCTGAACAGCCCGGATGCCGTCAAGCGGCTGTTCGCCTTCGACTTCTCGAGCTCCGACCCGCGCGTCCAGCTGATCGGCTTCGACGGCAAGGCGGCCTACGACCCCGCGGGCTACAAGATCAACATCGGCTCGGTCGGCTCGGCGGCGGAGCGCTCGGCCGCGGTGGTCGACGAGACCGCGCCGCTCCAAGGCGTCGACAGCGTCGCGGCGACGACCTCCGGCCAGTTCACCCTCAACGGCACGGCGATCGCCTACGACGTCGCCGTGGACGGCCTCGACGACATCGTCGGACGCATCAACCTGGCCGGCATTCCGGGCATCTCGGCAACGCTGACCGCCGGCGACGACGGCACCTACATGCAGATCAGCGCGACCGGCAGCGATCCGGTCGAGATCGCCGGCGACACCGGCGACCTGGTCGCCGCGCTCGGCCTGACGACCCAGGGCACCATGATCGGCAGCGCCAACGTCGGCGGCGCCGCCGACGGCAGCGACGACGGCACGGCGACGACCTCCGGGCGCACCATCACGGTCACGGACCAGTCCGGCGCCGAGGGCCTGCGCATGATCTACACCGGCGACGCCGCCCTCTCGGACGTGCAGATCGACTTCACCGTCGGCCTCGGCGCCTCGATGTTCTACGAGCTCGACCGTCTGCTGACCGCCAACACCGGCGCCGTCGACGCCGAGATCGATACCCTGACCCAGCAGAACACGCGCAACCAGGAGCGTGCCGACTTCACGCTGGAGCGGCTGGAGTTCCAGCGCGAGAAGATGCTCGAGCGCTTCGTCAGGATGGAGTCGCTGCTGGCCACTCTCAACAACCAGCGCAAGAGCCTCGAGCAGATCGTCGACGCCATGTCGAAGAGGAATTAACCCTTGGGCCGCTAGCCTGGGTACCACGGCAGGACAAGGGAGAAGCCGGTGAAGAACGCAGCCGCGAAAACGTACCAGACTCAGCAGATCATGAGCGCCTCGCCGGCGAAGCTGGTCGCCATGCTGTTCGACCGGGCGATCAGCTCCTTGAAGGAGGCGATCGACGCCATCGCCCGCGGCGACATCGAGGCCCGCTGCCGCTCCAACAAGCGCGCCACCGAGATCGTCTACCACCTCTACATGACGCTTGACCTGGAGCGCGGCGGCGAGATCGCCGCCAACCTGAAGAACCTCTACTCCTTCGCCCTGCGCAAGCTGCCGGAGGTCGACTTCAGGAACGATCCGCAGGCCGCCGAGGAGGTCATCCGGCTGCTCGAGCCGCTGCGCCTCTCCTGGCACGAGCTGGCGCAGCAGGCGACTCCCGCCAGGCCGGCCGCCGCCGGCTACGGCGCCGCGCCCCGCAGCGCGCCCGCCGGCCCCGCTCCGAAGCAGGACCAGCCGCCCGCCCGCCAGCTCTACCTCTCCGCCTAGCCTGCGGGCAGCTGCCCGCTTCCGTCCGGCCGTCGCCAGGGGCTCCATCCGCGCAGGATGGGGCCCTTTCGCGTTCGAGGGCGGCGAGGGGGCCCGGAAGGACGCGACGCCCGGCAGAACCTGCTCTCTGGGGCAACCGATTCGGCCCGGCAAGACTCGCCCCTGCACCGGGAACAACTTGCCGATCGGGCCTGGCCTCTCCTTGGAGATCCCATGGCAGCACGAAATTTCTCTTTGTATTTCCGTAGGTTACTCCCATCGGTGGCAACTGGCACGAGGGTTGCTGAATGAGTATCGCCGGACCGTGCCAGGTAAGCACGAGGACGGCGACGAGAGCTGAAGAAGCGAGAGGAGAAAGACCTCAGACCGCCGCCCGGCCCCTGCCGACGCAACGGTCCGTTTCTTTCAGGCTTAGACCTCAAGGAGACCCCGGCTATGCCCCTCAACGTGATTTCAAACTTCGCCGCGAACGTCGCGCATCGTCACCTGACGATGTCCGACGCTGCGGCCTCGAACTCCGTCGCCAAGTTGTCCTCGGGCAGCCGCGTGCTGTCGGCGAAGGACGACGCCGCCTCGCTGGCGATCGGCTCGCGCTTGCGCGCCGAGGTCAGTGCCCTCAAGCAGGCCCAGGTCAACGCCGGCCAGGCCGTCTCCATGCTGCAGATCGCCGACGGTGCGCTGAGCCGCATCAACGACATCCTGATCCGCATGAAGTCGCTGTCCGTGCAGTCGAGCTCGGGCCAGCTCTCCAACACCGAGCGCGGCATGCTGAACGGCGAGTTCACGGCCCTGCGCTCGGAAATCGACCGCATCGCGGACGACACCGAGTTCAACGGCACCAAGCTGCTGAACGGCTCGAACACCTTTGCGGCCGCCACGATCGGCACCAACATCGAGCAGGCCGACGGCATCGAGCAGTTCATCTTCTCGAACGACACCGGCGCCTTCTCGGCCACCGACTCGGTCACCGTCGCCTTCAACGCGACGACCGACCAGTTCACGGTCACCAACGTCGCCACCGGCATCAACTATACCTCGGAGGCCGGCATCACGGCGCCCGCGGCAGGTGACTTCCGGGACGTGACGATCGGCGGCGCGGGCCTGACGATCCAGCTCAACTCGCAGTTCGATGACACCCTGGCGATCGCGGCGAACAACGCCTTCGAGGTCGCCGGCGGCACCTCGAACACGCTGTCGCTGGAGTTCAAGATCGGCACCGGCACCGACACCTACGACGACGTGACGATCCAGCTTTCGTCGGCGCGCACCACGGCGCTCTCGGCAAGCCTCTCGACCGCCACGATCGACACCCAGGCGAACGCAGAGCTGGCGATCACCGACGTCAGCTCCGCCATCGACACGCTGGCGCAGAACCGCGCCCAGCTCGGTTCGAGCCAGAATCGCCTCGAGTTCGCCTCGGCCAACATCGCGACGACCGTCGAGAACACTGAGGCGGCCCGCTCGGCCCTGCTCGACCTCGACGTCGCGGCGGAGATGTCTCACTTCACCTCGCAGCAGATCCTGGTCCAGGCCGGCGTCTCGATGCTCGCCCAGGCCAACCAGCTGCCGCAGAACCTGCTCAAGCTGTTCCAGTAGTTCCCGCCCGGTCGGCCGCCGACCCGCCAGACGGGCCGGGTGGGCCGCGCCGCCAGGACAAGAAAGGAGTCACCTCATGGCCATGAACGCCTCTCCGGTCAGCAACGACATGCTGCTGTCCCAGCCGCCGAGCCGCCTGGTTGTCACGCTTTACGACGAGACCATCGGTGCCCTGCGCGCCTCGATCGAGGCGATCCACCGCAAGGACATCGAGGCGCGCTGCAACGCGGTCAGCATCGCCAGCGAGCTGCTCGCCACCCTCTACCTCTGCCTCGACCACGAGCAGGGTGGCGAGGTCGCGGACAATCTCGGCAGGCTCTACAGCTTCCTGATCCCGCGGCTCCAGCGCATCAACATCTACAACGACCTCGATACCGCCGAGGAGGCGATCCGGCTGCTGCAGCCGCTGCGCGACTCCTGGCACGAGCTCGACCGACGGATCGAGTCCGGCGGCGCGGTGAGCCCGGCGGCCTGAGCCGCCGGCCTCACCTCCTTACCCGACGCCCCCGACGCGCACGGCCAGGACGGTCGACGCGTTCAAGATGACGAGCGATCCATGATGGACATTCTGGCCGCCACCTCTTCCGGTCCGCACGTGCAGGACCGCGCCGACCCCGGCAGGGGCTCCGGCGGCAAGGGCTTCGCCGACCTGCTCGGCACCCTCGGGAGCAAGCCCCCCGCCGCCCCCGAGCCGACCCCGCGCAGGCGGCCCGACGACGAGCCGGAAGGCACGGCGGCAGCCGCCGAGGCGCCAACGGCCAAGGACGCCGCGGGCGGCGGAAGCACACCGCGGAAGGCCGGAGACGACGCCGGCGAGTCGGATCGCCAGGCCTCGGATGTCCCGGAGGTTCCGGCAAAGGACGGCAAGACCGCCACCGGCCAGGGCGAGAGGGTCGGCCAGGTGCCCGGCGCTCCTGCAACGCAGGTCGCCACGAGCGGGCAGGCCACCGCCACCGCCCAGACGGCACAGCAGGGGCAGCCGACCGCCGCGACCCAGCCCGCCGCCGGCGTGGCCGGTGCCGGAGCCACACCCGCCACCGTCGTTGCGACGGCCCAGCAGACCACTGCCGCAGCGCAGACCACTGCCGCAGCACAGACCGCGGCCAGCGCCTTCCGCATCGCTGCGGAGGACGGCCAGACGCGGGGCGAGGTGCGCCTCGACCCGGCCGCCCAGACCCCGCGTGGCGCCCTGTCCGGCAACACCGCTCTCGCGGCAAGCCTCGCCGCCTCGGCCGAGGGTGCCGGCCAAAGCGCCGCGGACGGACCCGGCGGCACCCCGGCCGGCACGGGCGCCGGCCCCCAGGGCGCCGCCAAGATCGCCGACGGCACCGCCGCCAAGACCTTCGCCGGCCTGGCCGCGGAAGCGGCCGGCAAGCTGGCCGGCCAGGAGGCCGTCGCCGGTGGCAAGAGCCCGGTCCTGCAGGCCCCCGCCGACAGCGAGATCCTGCTGCCTGCCGGCCCGGAAAGCACGCGCGCGCCGGCGGTACAGATGGCGCAGGCGGCTGCCACCCCGGCCAATCCGAGTCCGCCGACCCAGGCGCCGATGGCCGATCAGGTGGCCGTCCAGATGCACCGGGCGCTCAGCATCGGCAAGGATCGCGTGTCGATCCAGCTGCATCCGGCCGAGCTCGGCCGCATCGACATCAAGCTGGAGCTCGGCCAGGACGGTTCGGTCCGCGCGGTCCTCCAGGCCGAGCGCAAGGACACCATGGACCTGCTGCAGCGCGACGTGCGCGGCCTCGAGCGGGCGCTTCAGAACGCCGGGCTGCAGACCGACGGCAACTCGATCACCTTCGACCTGCGCGGCGGCCAGCAGCAGCGCTCCGGCCAGGGCTTTGCCCACGGCCTTGCGGGCGGCGAGACCGGTGCTGCCGGCGCCAACGGCGAGGACGATCTGCCAACGCAGCCCGGGCGAGCCGAGGCGCGCCACGACGGCGCCGTGAACATCCGCGTCTGAGGAGACTGGACCGATGGACATCAACAGCACCACTCAGACCCAGACTAGTACCGGCGGGAAAAGCAACATCGCCGGGGATCAGAGCCTGTCCGAGACCTTCGACAACTTCCTGCTGCTGCTGACCACGCAGCTGCAGAACCAGGATCCCCTGGACCCGATGGACAGCGCCAAGTTCACCGAACAGCTGGTCGCCTTCAGCGGCGTCGAGCAGCAGCTCAAGACCAATGACAAGCTCGACCAGCTGATCAACGGCCAGGCCTTCAACGAGGCGGCGCAGCTGGTCGGTTTCCTCGGCAAGTACGTCGAGGCCGAGGGCGATCGCGTCAACCTGACGGAGGGCGGCGCGCCGATCGTCTACGACCTCGCCGGCGAGGCCGAGCGGGTCGAGATTCTGCTGACCGACAGCAGCGGCCGGACGGTCCGCACGATCGAGGGTCCGACCGGTGCCGGCCGCCACGAGCTGATCTGGGACGGTGCCGACGACTTCGGCAACCCGGCGGAGCTCGGCGGCTACACGATCCAGGTCCGCGCCACCGACGCCGAGGATGCGACGGTGGACGCCAAGACCTTCACGATCGGCAAGATCAGCGGCGTGGAGACGATCGACGGCATTCTGCAGCTGATGGTCGGCGATGCGCCGGTCAGGGTCGAGGACATCACCGCCTTCCGCGATCCCATCGCCGCCAGCTGACGCGCGACGGACCCCCATTTTCCGAGCGGCCGAACGCGGCCGCTCCCAGAGGAGAGAGTGATCCCATGAGTATCTACGGCGCGATGTTCTCCGGCGTGTCCGGCCTGTCCGCCCAGAGCCGAGCGCTCGGGATGATCTCGGACAACATCTCCAACGTGAACACGGTGGGCTACAAGTCGACCAAGGCCCAGTTCTCGACCCTGGTCACCCAGTCGATCAACAAGCAGGTCTACACGCCGGGCGGCGTGCGGGCGAACCCGGCGCAGCAGCTCGACAAGCAGGGGCTGCTGCAGGCCTCGGCCTCGGGGACCGACATCGCGGTCTCGGGCAACGGCTTCTTCGTCGTCAACGAGGCGGCAACGCCGGGCCTGGGCGACAACTTCATGTTCACCCGCGCCGGCTCGTTCAACCGCGACGCCAGCGGCAACCTGCGCAACACCGCCGGCTACTACCTGCAGGGCTGGGCCCTCGACCCCAACGGCGACCCGATCGGCAACACCTCGGTGCTGTCGTCGCTGCAGACGGTCAACATCGGCAACCTCTCGGGCACCGCGCGCGCCACCTCGGCCGCCGAGCTGGGCGCCAACCTGCCCTCGACCGCTGCCGTCGGTGACGACCAGGACATCTCGATCCAGGTCTACGACTCGCTGGGCAACGCTCACGACGTCACCCTGACCTTCACCAAGGTCGCAGACAACGACTGGACCTACACGGTGGCGGATCCGATCCTTGCCGGCACCGGCGCGACGAGCGGCACGGTCACCGGCGGCGGCGCCGGCTCGATCACCTTCGACGGCAACGGCGTGCCGACGGCGATCACCCAGCCGCCGATCGCGATCACCTGGACGACCGGCGGCGCCGGCGCCTCGAACATCGCCATCGACATCGGCACGGTCGGCGAGATCGGCGGCCTGACGCAGTTCGCCGGCCAGTTCTCGCTCGGCAAGATCGACCAGAACGGCGTGCGCTTCGGCGAGTACGCGGGGGTCGTGATCAACGAGGAGGGCGTCGTCACGGCGCTGTTCGACAACGGCGAGACCAAGGACATCTACAAGATCCCGGTCGCGCAGTTCTCCAACCCCAACGGCCTGGCCGCGCGCGACGGCAACGCCTACCTCCAGACCGCCGAATCCGGCGACGTGACCCTGGGAGGGGCGAACTCCGGCGGCGCCGGCAAGCTCGCCTCGGGCGCCCTGGAGGCCTCCAACGTCGACCTGGCCGAGGAGTTCACCGACATGATCGTCACCCAGCGCGCCTACTCCGCCAGCGCCAAGGTGATCACCACCGCCGACGAGATGCTGGACGAACTGATCCGGATCCGCCGCTGATCCCAGGTTCACTAGTCCGGCACGGATCCGGGGTACGCCCCGGGGTCCCGCCGACCCGGCCGACCACCAGGATGGTAGCGGCCGGGTCGAGCCTTTCCGAGGGAACACACGCTTAGCGACGATGCGGCCGGCGCCCTTCCCGGCGGGATTGCGCCGCCGGCTTGCCGCACGTTCCCGCCCAGGTCTCCCGCATTTGGCACGACTTCTCCCTTAACTATTGATTTTAGGGAATTTTAAGCCCCCCGCCCGTAGCCTGTGGATAGATGAGACTGCACGTATGCGGAGCACCAGATGACCTCCCAGAGCCCAGGTAGGACCACCTCGGCGACGCCGGAGCGAGAGAGACCGACGCACGTCATCGGGCCCGATGGGATTCCGATGTCGCTCGACGACCTCCCGCCGCCCGATACCAAGCGCTGGGTGATCCGCCGCAAGGCGGAGGTGGTGGCCGGCGTGCGTTGCGGGCTGATCTCGCTCGAGGAGGCCTGCCGGCGCTACACCCTCTCGGTCGAGGAGTTCCTCTCCTGGCAGCGCATGATCGAGTCGCACGGCCTGCGCGGCCTGCGCACGACCCGCCTGCAGGACTACCGGCGGCGGCCGTCCGGCGGCGCCGGGGCGGCCGCGGCGGAGTAGCCGGCCGATCCCCCGCGGGGCCGTTGCCGCCTCGCCTTCTCGTGGGCCTTCCAGACGGGAAAATTCTGCCGGGCACTAGGCAAAATTTTCCGCCGGTTAACCTAGCCTTTACCCAGCGGGCCCTAGCCTATCGCTGCGCGGATGGCGTTTGCTGCCGCGCCGCTAGACAACCCTGAAGCGGTAGGCTCCCCGGCTGTGAACACCTTCGTCGAAACCCTGCGCACGCTCGGACCGCTCCGGCTCGGCCTGATGGTCGGCGTGGCCGCCGCGATTCTCGCCTTCTTCGTCTACTTCGCCGGGCGCGTGACGACACCCGACATGCAGCTGCTCTACGGCGAGCTCGAACCGACAGAGGGCTCCAAGATCGTCGGCGAGCTGGAGGCCCAGGGCGTCGCCTACCAGATCTCTGCGGACGGAACGCGGATCATGGTGCCGGCCGACGAGGTCGCGCGGCTGCGTCTGGCGATGGCCGAGCGCGGACTGCCCAGCGGCGGCTCGATCGGCTACGAGCTGTTCGACCAGTCGGAAGGCCTCGGTACGTCCAGTTTCCTGCAGAACATCAATCACGTACGCGCCCTCGAGGGCGAGCTCGCGCGCACCATCCGCTCCATCGAGGGTGTGCGCCAGACGCGCGTGCATCTGGTGTTGCCGCAGCGCGAGCTGTTCAGCCGCGAGCGCAACCAGCCTTCGGCCTCGATCGTGCTCACGATGAGCGGCGCGCGCCGCCTCTCGAGCGGCCAGATCGCCGCGATCCAGCAGCTCGTCGCCGCCGCCGTCCCGGGCATGCAGCCCGAACAGGTCGCGCTGATCGACGACCAGGGCAACCTGCTGGCCCGCAACCGCGGCGGCGAGGACGGGGCCGCTGGAACCGCCCAGGAGATGCGCGCCAGCATGGAGGTGCGCCTGGCCAGCCAGGTCGAGGAGCTGCTGGAGCGCTCCGTCGGCGTCGGCAACGTGCGCGCCGAGGTCTCGGCCGAGCTCGACTTCGACCGGGTCACCGAGAACTCCGAGATCTACGACCCCGACAGCCAGGTCGTGCGCTCGACCCAGACCGTCGAGGAGCAGTCCAAGGACAACCAGGCCGGCGAAGAGGCGGTGACCGTCAACAACAACCTGCCCGACGCCAACCTCCCGCAGCTCGGCGCCGAGAGCCAGACCTCCTCCACCAGCCGCCTCGAGGAGACGGTCAACTACGAGATCAGCCGCGTCGTGACGACCCACGTCCGCGAAAGCGGCGCGATTCGGCGCCTGAGCGTGGCGGTGCTGGTCAATGGCACCTATGTCCCCGACGCCGAGGGTAACCCGGTCTACCAGGCGCGCTCCGAGGAGGACCTGGCCAAGCTCGCCGCCCTGGCGCGCAACGCGGTCGGCATCGACGAGTCGCGTGGCGACACCATCGAGATCGCCAACCTGCAGTTCGCCTCGACCAGCGACGCCTACGGCACAGCGGCGCCGGAAAGCCTGCTGCTCGGTCTCGACCAGCGCCAGGTCATGCGGATGGCCGAGATGCTGGTGCTCGGCGTCGTCGCGGTCCTGGTCCTGCTGCTGGTGATCCGGCCGCTGGTCAGTCGCCTGATGGAGCGTCAGATGTCGGTGGCCGGCGACATCGGCGGCCTGCTCGCCGGCGAGGCTGCCGGCGGCGCCCGGCCGGCCCTGGGCGGTCCCTCCGGGCAGCCCGGCCTGCTCAGCGGCCCCCCCGCCCGCGGCGGGACCGCGCTGGCGACACAGAACGGGCTGACGCCCACGCTCGGCGAGGAAGACGACGAGATCGACCAGATGATCGACATCAGCAAGGTCGAGGGCCGCGTGCGCGCCTCCTCGCTGCGCAAGATCTCCGAGATCGTCGAGAAGCACCCCGAGGAGGCCACGGGCATCCTGCGCACCTGGCTCCACCAGGAAACCTGATCCGCTGAGGCGCCGAAGCGCCCCGGCCGCCACGACACCGACCGCCAGATCGCAAACCGCCAGATCGCAAACCGCCAGACCGCCGACCGCCAGACCGAAGGACCGAGACTTCCATGCCTCCTGCCATGCGCCTGCGCGAGGACTACCGAGCCCTCTCCGGCCCCGAGAAGGCCGCCGTGCTGATGATGGCCGTCGGCGAAGAGAACGCCGCGCGCCTGTTCGGCATGATGGAAGACGATGAGATCAAGGAGCTGTCGCAGACGATGGCCAACCTGGGCACCGTCTCATCCTCCATCGTCGAGCGGCTGTTCGTCGAGTTCGCCGAGCAGATCTCCTCGACGGGCTCGCTGGTCGGCAACTTCGAGTCGACCGAGCGCCTGCTCATGAAGGTCATGGACAAGGACAAGGTCGACTCGATCATGGAGGACATCCGTGGTCCGGCCGGCCGGACCATGTGGGACAAGCTCGGCAACGTCAACGAGACGGTGCTCGCCAACTACTTGAAGAACGAGTACCCGCAGACCGTCGCCGTCGTGCTGTCGAAGATCAAGGCCGAGCACGCCTCGCGCGTGCTGGCGATGCTGCCGGAGCCCTTCGCCCTGGAGGTCGTCATGCGCATGCTGCGCATGGAGGCCGTGCAGAAGGAGGTGCTCGACGACGTCGAGCGGACGCTCAGGAACGAGTTCATGAGCAACCTGGCGCGCACCAGCCGGCGCGACAGCCACGAGATGATGGCCGAGATCTTCAACTGTCTCGACCGCAACATGGAGAGCCGCTTCCTGACCGCGCTCGAGGAGCGCAACCGTGAGTCGGCCGAGCGCATCCGCGCGCTGATGTTCACCTTCGAGGATCTGAGCAAGCTCGACACGGGCGGCATCCAGACGCTGCTGCGCTCGATCCAGAAAGACAAGCTGGGCATCGCCCTCAAGGGCGCCTCGGAGTCGCTGCGCGAGACTTTCTTCGCCAACATGTCCGAGCGCGCCGCCAAGATCATGAAGGAGGACATGGCCAGCATGGGCCCGGTCCGGCTGCGCGACGTCGACGAAGCCCAGCTGACCATCGTCCAGACCGCCAAGGATCTTGCCGCCAAGGGCGAAATCGTCATCGCCGACAGCAAGGGGGACGACGAGCTGGTCTACTGACCGGCTCGGCAGCGCACATGACGAACGCCCGCAAGTTCCTCTTCGACACCAGCTTCGACCCGGAGGCCCGGCAGGCCGCTCCGGCGGCGCCGCCGCCGGAGCCTGCTGCGCCGCCGCCGCCGAGCTTCTCGGCCGAGGAGCTGGAGGCGGTGCGCGAGGCCGCCTACCGCGAGGGTGCGGACCAGGGCCGCGATCAGGCGCTGAGCGAAGCGCGCCGGTCCGCGGAGTCGACCGGCGCCGAGGCCCTGTCCGTCTTCGCCGCGGGCGTGCAGGAGGCCCTCGGGCGCCTCGACGAGCGCCGCGAGGCGGCGACGGTCCAGGTCCTGGAAAGCGCCATCGCGGTGGTCCGCAAGCTGTTCCCGCTGCTCAGCGAGCGGCACGGCCTGGGCGAGATCGAGGGCCTGGTGCACGCCTGCCTGGAACGCCTGCACGAGGAGCCCCGGGTCGTGGTCCGGGCGCCCGACGACCTGCTCGACGCGCTGCGCGGTCGCATGGACGCCCTGAAGCTCGCGGCGGCCTACGAAGGCCGCGTGGTGCTGCTGGCCGACGAGGAGCTCGGCCCCGGAGACGCCCGCGTCGAATGGGCCGACGGCGGCGCCGAGCGCAGCGGCAAGCGGCTGTGGGCCGAGATCGACGAGATCCTGTCCCACGCGCTGACCGCCAGCGAGACCAGCGAGACCGGCGAGACCAGCGAGACCAGCGAGACCGGCGAGACCAGCGAGACCAGCGAGACCAGCGAGACCAGCGAGACCAGCGAGACCAGCGAACAGCAACAGGCGCCGGCCGACCGGTCGGCGCAACCGGTTTCTTGAGGAGACACGACATGGCCGGAAACGAGAATCTCGACCTGACCGATCTCGAGGAGATGGACGGCCCGGCGCCTGACCAGCAGGTCGCCGAGGAGCGCGCGACCCCGGGCACCGCCAAGGAGTTGGAGGCGGTCTACGACATTCCGGTCCAGGTCTCCGCGGTGCTGGGCAAGGCGACCATGCAGGTCAGCCAGCTTCTCAAGCTGGGCCGCGGCGCCGTCGTCGAGCTCGACCGCAAGGTCGGCGAGGCGATCGACATCTACGTCAACAACCGCCTGGTCGCGCGCGGCGAGGTCGTCGTCGTCGAGGACCGCCTGGGCGTCACCATGACCGAGATCATCAAGATGGACCGCAGCTGAGCGGTCGGTCCCGGAGCAGGAAGCAGAATTCGCCATGGCCGAGATCGCCAGCCCCAGGACCGACGCGCCGGTGCGACGCCCGCTCGCGCCGATGCGTCCGACCGCCCGGCTCGATTTCGCCACGCTCGGCGGCGTGCTCGGCGCCTTCGCTCTGATCGGCACCGCCATCGTGATCGGTGGCAGCCCTGGCGCCTTCGTCGACCTGCCGGCGATGCTGATCGTGCTCGGCGGCACGGCGACGGTGACGGCGATCTCCTATTCGCTCGGCGAGATGCTGCGCTCCTCGGGCATCGTGCTGCGCACTCTGCTCTACCACCGCGAGGACGCCTCCCAGACCGCGCTCAACATGATTGCCCTGGCAGACCGGGCACGCCAGCGCGGCTCGCTCGACCTGCAGAACGTGCTCCAGCAGCTGCGCCACGACCGCTTCCTCACCAAGGCTGTGCAGCTGGTCGTCGACGGCACGCCGGGCGACGAGATCGAGCGGGTTCTGGGGCGCGAGGTCGAGGCGACGCTGCAGCGCCACCAGCGCTCGGCCGGGATTCTGCGTCGCGCCGGCGAGGTCGCACCGGCCATGGGCCTGATCGGCACGCTGGTCGGCCTGGTGCAGATGCTCGGCAACCTGCAGGACCCCTCGGCGATCGGCCCGGCCATGGCGGTCGCGCTGCTGACGACCTTCTACGGCGCGATCCTGGCCAACATGGTCTTCCTGCCGCTCGCCAACAAGCTGGACCGCAACTCCGGGATGGAGGCCCAGGTCAAGCACCTGGTCTCGCTCGGCGCCGCCTCGATCGGCCGCCAGGAGAACCCGCGCCGCCTGGAGACCCTGCTCAACACGATTTTGGCCCCGGGCGACCGGGTCCGCTACTTCGACTGACCACGTCGGGCTTACTAGGGAATGGAGTTGGATCGATGCGCCTGCTGATCGTTGGATCGCTGGACGGACACCTCACCACGGCCGGCAAGATCGCGCTGGAGCGCGGCGCCAAGGTCGCGCACGTCGACGACCTGACCGGCGCGCTCAACGCGCTGCGCTCGGGCCAGGGCGCCGACCTGCTCATGGTCGACGTCATGCTCGACGTCGGCCGACTGATCGAGGCCCTGAAGCGCGAGCGCATCTCGGTGCCGGTCGTCGCCTGCGGCGTGCGCGCCGACCCGGCGCGCGCCGAGGCCGCGATCCGCGCCGGCGCCAAGGAATACGTGCCGCTGCCGCCGGATCCCGAGCTGATCGCCGCCGTGCTGGCCGCGGTCACCGAGGAGACCAATGCCTTCATCTTCGCCGACCCGGCGATGGACCGCTCGATCCGTCTCGCCGACCAGATCGCCGGCTCCGACGCCTCGGTGCTGATCACCGGCGAGTCCGGCACCGGCAAGGAGGTCATGGCCCGCTACATCCACTCGAAGTCGAAGCGCCGCTCGAAGACCTTCGTCTCGGTCAACTGCGCGGCGATCCCCGAGAACCTGCTGGAGAGCGAGCTGTTCGGCCACGAGAAGGGCGCCTTCACCGGTGCCCAGGCGCGGCGCATCGGCAAGTTCGAAGAGGCCAACGGCGGCACGCTGCTGCTCGACGAGGTCACGGAGATGCATCCGCGCCTGCAGGCCAAGCTGCTGCGCGCCATCCAGGAGCGCGAGATCGATCGCGTCGGCGGCACCCAGCCGGTGAAGATCGACATCCGGCTGCTCGCGACCTCGAACCGCGACCTCGACCAGGCGGTGCGCGAGGGCGACTTCCGCGAGGATCTCTACTTCCGGCTCAATGTCGTCAGCCTCGAGCTGCCGCCGCTGCGCGAGCGGCCGCGCGACGTCGAGATCCTGTCCGAGCACTTCCTCCAGAAGTACGCCGACGCCAACGGCGTGCCCAAGCCCTCGCTGACCGCGGAGGCCCGGACGATGCTGCGCGAGCACCAGTGGCGCGGCAACGTGCGCGAGCTCGAGAACACCATGCACCGGGCCGTGCTGCTCGCCGAGGACGGCAAGGTCATGCCCGAGTCGGTGCTGCTGAGCGGCGGACGCCTGGCCCCCGACCGCAGCAATCCCGAGCGCAGCAACCCCGAGCGCACGGGCCCGCCGCGAGGCGTCCCCGACGCGACCTCGGCGGCACGCGCCAACGGCCACGCCGCGGCCGGCGCCGACGAGGAGTTCGTCGCCTTCGGCAGTGCCGCCGAGAACGGCGACCAGTCGCGCCGACTGGTTGGCCGCACGGTGGCGGAAGTCGAGCGCGACCTGATCATCGACACGCTCAGCCACTGCCTGGGCAACCGCACGCACGCCGCCAACATCCTCGGCATCTCGATCCGCACGCTGCGCAACAAGCTGCGCCAGTACGCCGGAGAGGGCGTCGCGGTGCCGATGCACGGCGAGGCAGAGCGCTCCATGGCCTGAATCCGGCAGCCTGATCCGGCGGCCTGATCCGGCGGCCGCCGCCCTTTCCTCCACAGCAACAGTTTTTAGTAGAAAGCGAAACAAGCGATGTCGGATCAGGCAGGCGGCGAGGGCCCGTCCAATCAGGTCGGCCTGCCGTTCGGTGCGGGCTCCCTGGCCGGCGGCGCCGCTTTCGCCAACAGGCTCCAGAAGACGCTGCGCAACGGCGACGTGGCGCTTGCGCTCGGCGTCGTCACGATCCTCGTCGTCCTGATCCTGCCGATGCCGAGCTGGCTGCTCGACATCAGCCTGGCGATCTCGATGATGCTCTCCGTGCTGGTCCTGATGACGGTTCTCTTCATCAACCGGGCGCTGGACTTCTCCTCCTTTCCGACCGTGCTGCTGATCGCGACCATGCTGAGGCTGTCGCTCAACCTGGCCTCGACCCGGCTGATCCTGGCGGACGGTCACGAGGGTCCGGCCGCCGCCGGCCAGGTCATCGAAGCCTTCGGCAACTTCGTCATGGCCGGCAACTTCGTCATCGGCATCATCGTCTTCGCAATCCTGGTGCTGGTGAACTTCATCGTCATCACCAAGGGCTCCGGCCGCATCGCGGAGGTTTCGGCGCGCTTCAGCCTGGACGCCATGCCCGGCAAGCAGATGGCGATCGACGCCGACCTCTCCTCGGGGCTGATCAACGAGGACCAGGCCCGCCTGCGGCGCCGCGAACTGGAGGAGGAGAGCAACTTCTACGGCTCCATGGACGGCGCCGCGAAGTTCGTGCGCGGCGACGCCGTCGCCGGCCTGCTGATCACCGCGATCAACGTCATCGGCGGCATGATCATCGGCGTCGCGCAGCAGGGCATGCCCTTCGGCGAGGCCGCAGAGAGCTACACGGTGCTGACCGTCGGCGACGGCCTGGTCTCCCAGATCCCGGCGCTGATCGTCTCGACCGCCGCCGGCCTGCTGGTCTCCAAGTCGGCCAGCGTCGGCTCGACCGACAAGGCCCTGTTCGGCCAGCTCGGCGCCTATCCAAAGGCACTCGGCCTGTCCTCCTTCCTGATGATGGCGCTGGCCCTGCTGCCCGGCATCCCCTTCCTGCCCTTCATGCTGCTCGCCACCGTCTCCGGCGCTGCCGCCTTCTTCCTCGACCGGCGGCGGACCGCGGCGGCGACGCTCGTCTCCGACGCCGAGGCCCAGGCCGTCGCCGACACGCCGGTCGCCGAGGAGCCGATCTCGGCGCACCTGCAGATCGACTACATCCGCCTGGAGCTCGGCTACGGCCTGCTGTCGCTGCTCGGCGAGCAGACCGGGCCGAAGCTGACCGAGCAGATCAAGTCGCTGCGCCGCCAGCTGGCCCAGGAGATGGGCTTCGTGCTGCCCAGCGTGCGCATCCAGGACAACCTGCAGCTGGCACCCAACGGCTACGTCATCCGGATCAAGGAGATCGCCGCCGGCGAGGGCGAGCTCCGGCCCAACATGCTGCTGGTCATGGATCCGCGCGGCGAGCCGATGACCCTGCCCGGCGAGGAGACCACGGAGCCGACCTTCGGGCTGCCCGCTCTATGGGTCGATTCAGGGGCCAAGGAAGAGGCGCTGTTCCGCGGCTACACCGTGGTCGACCCGCAGACCGTGATCACCACGCACCTGACCGAGGTGGTCAAGGAGAACACCGCCGAGCTGCTGTCCTACGCCGAGACCCAGAAGCTGCTCGACGAGCTCGAGGGCGAACACCAAAAGCTGATTGCGGACATGATCCCGAGCCAGATCGCGGTCGGCGGCATCCAGCGCGTGCTCCAGAACCTGCTCGGCGAGCGCGTCTCGATCCGCGACCTGCCGACCGTGCTGGAGGGCATCTCCGAGGCCTGCGGCTACAGCCGCAACCTGACCGCCATCACCGAGCACGTCCGGGCCCGCCTGGCGCGCCAGATCTCGAACGCGGTGATCGACCACGAGGGCGTGATCCCGCTGGTCACCCTGTCACCGACCTGGGAGCAGACCTTCGCCGACTCCCTGATCGGCGAGGGCGAGGAACGCCAGGTCTCGATGGCGCCGACCAAGCTGCAGGAGTTCATCGCCCAGATCCGCCAGGCCTTCGAGCGCCAGGCGATGATGGGCGTGGCACCGGCGCTGCTGACCAGCCCGCGAATCCGGCCCTACGTCCGCTCGATCGTCGAGCGCTTCCGACCCTCGACGCCGGTGCTGTCGCAGAACGAGATCCACCCGAAGGCGCGGATCCGCACCGTGGGGCAGATCTGATGGCCGCGGCCCGCAAGCCCACTGAGGCGCCGCCATGCGCCTGAGATCCTTCACGGCCTCGAGCCTGCCGGACGCGATGGAGCTGGTGCGCCGCCAGCTCGGCGACGAGGCGGTGATCCTCTCGACCCAGGACCTCGGCGAACGCGGCGTGCGCGTCACCGCCGGCCTGGACGACGATCCCGAGGACCAGTTCGGCCAGAACGAGGAGGCCGCGCTGATCGCCGTCGAGGAGCTCAGCGAGATCTTCGACTTCCACCGGATCCCGCCGGGCCTGGTCGACAAGCTGCTGACCGCCGCGAGCAGCCTGACCGCCCAGGGCCCGCAGCTGATGCTCGCCGGCGCGCTCGACTCGGTGCTGCACTTCGCGCCGCCGCCGATGGTCCAGGCTTCCGGCGGCCTGCGCCCGCCGGTGCTGCTGGTCGGCCCCTCGGGCGCCGGCAAGACGGCGACCGCCGCCAAGCTTTGCGCGCGCGCGCGCCTCGCCAACCGGCCGGCGACGCTGATCACCATGGACACGGTCAGCGCTGGGGCCCGCGAGCAGGCCCAGGCCTTCGCCAAGGCGCTGGGCGTACCCCTGCGAGAGGCCGGCGACGTCGAGCGTCTGGGCGCCGTGCTCGGCGACTGCCCGAGCGACCACCTCATCGTCATCGACACCGTCGGCGTCAATCCCTACGACGCCGACGACTGCAAGCCCCTGCGCCTGGCCGCGCGCATCGCGCGGGCCGAGCCCCTGCTGGTGCTGCCGGCCGGCGGCGACGCCATGGAATCCGCCGAGGTCGCGATCGCCTTCCAGGAGCTCGGCGCGCGCGGCCTCATCGCCACGCGGCTCGACGCTGCCCGCCGTCTCGGCGGGCTGCTCGCCGCCGCCCATGCCGCCGGTCTGCCGCTGGTCGGCGCCGGCCTCGGCCCTTCGATTGGCAGCGGCCTTGCCAGTCTCAACCCGGTCGCCCTCGCCCGGCTCCTGCTGCCGGCCGAACACGAGGGCAGCCTTCTTGCCACGGGAACGCGCTCATGACACAGGCGAGCCTCGCCGCCCTGGCCCGTCCGCCGAGCCACCTGCCGACCGCGCCGCAACTGCTCGCCATCGCTTCCGGCAAAGGCGGCGTCGGCAAGACCTGGCTGGCGATCACCCTCAGCCACGCCATGGCGCGCGCCGGCGGCAAGGTGCTGCTGTTCGACGGCGATCTCGGCCTCGCCAACGTCGACGTGCAGCTCGGCCTGTCGGCCGAGCGCGACGTCTCCGGCGTGCTGTCGGGCGCCTACAGCCTCGCCGACGCCGCGGTCGAGTACCCGGAAGGCGGCTTCAGCATCGTCGCCGGCCGCTCCGGCACCGGCAGCCTGGCCGCGGTGCCGAGCGAGCGCCTGCGCGGCCTTGCCTCGCAGCTGCTCAAGCTGGCGCCGAGCTACGACCGGGTGCTGCTCGATCTCGGCGCCGGCATCGAGCGCACCGTGCGCCAGATCGCCGGCCTTGCCGGCACCTGCCTCGTCGTCACCAACGACGAGCCGACGGCGCTGACCGACGCCTACGCCTTCATCAAGCTGGCGGTGCTGCACAACCGCGCCGTCGACATCCGCGTCGTGGTCAACCAGGCCAGCAGCCCCGGCGAAGGCGAGCGCACCTACAACACCCTGCGCAAGGCCTGCGAGACCTTCCTCAAGGTGGCGCCGCCGCTGGCCGGCGTGATCCGTCGCGACCCCAAGGTCAAGGAATCGATCCGCGCACAGACACCGCTGCTGCTGCGCTATCCCAACGCGCCGGCCGCGCTCGACGTCGAGGCTCTGGCGGCCGGGCTCCTGCGGAGCGGCTGATGAGCGACGTCGGGGCGCCGCAGCGACTCTTCGCGGGTGCGCCCGGCGGCGGCGGCGCGTCCGGCAGCAGCGGCCGCGTCGTCAACCCGCCGGCCTCGATGCTCCAGCTCGGCGGCGACGCCCTGCCGGGGATCGTGCTCGGCCGCAGCCCGCAGGGCCAACTGCTGGTGCAGGGGGACTTCGGCAAGGGTCCGGTGACCCTGGCCATCGCCACCGCGGCGCGCTTCGCCGCCGGCGCGACGGTGTCGCTGATCTTCCGGCCGCACGTCTCCGGCCTGTTCGTCACCATCCTGCCGCGCACGGCCGCCGTCGCCCCGGGCGCCACGATCCCGCGGCCCCCCGGGAGCCAGCCCGCCGCGACCGGCGGCCGCGCACCGGATAAGGCCTCGATCGGCGCCGCCGCCGCTCCGGGCGGCGGACGCCTGCCCGCCGGCCTTCCGGCCGCGGGCCTGCCGACCGCGGGCCTGGGCCAGCCCCGGACCGACGCCAGCGCCGTCTCCGCCGCGGGACCGGGCGCGTCACAGGAGCCGGCCGCCGCCGCCCGCGCCGGCGCGCCGACCGGCAACACGCTCCACGGCACGTTGTCCGGCGTCGTCGCCGGTCGCGACGGCGAAGGCCGGCTGCTCGTCGGCGGCAGCTTCGGCCAGCTCGCGGTCGATACGCCGAACCGGATTCCCCAGGGCACGCGCGTCCTGCTGCAGATCGCGAGCGGTGCCGCCGGCCCGGTCGCCACGCTCTTCGCGGAGCCGCTGGCGGGCACGAGCCGCCCGGTCCACCTGCAGCCGCTCGGCTTCGGCGCGGTCTCGAGCGCCGAGCCGGCGCCGCCGCCCGCACCCTCCTCGGCGGCCACCCCGGCATCGCTGGCCCGAGTCTGGCCGACCCTCGCGGGCCTCGCCGAGGCCTTCGCGGAAGCGCAGGCGACGCCGCTCGGGCCGCTGCTGCCAGCCGGCTTTCCGCCCAAGGTCGGGCCCCGCCTCGCCCTCTCGCTGCTGCGCTTCCTCCAGGCCGCGCAAGGTCCGGGCCTGCTCCCCTGGCTGGGCCCGGCGGGGCTCGGCGGGCCGGCCATGAGCCAGCCGGGCCTGTCGCCCGCGCGTCTGCAGGAGGCCGACGAGGAGCTGCGCTGGCTGGGCCGGGACCCGCCCGGCGACTGGCGGCTGGTGCTGCTGCCACTGATCGGCCAGGGGCCGCCGGAGGCCCTGCGTCTGTTCCTGAAGAAGCGCCGCGCCGAGGCCGAGGGCGACGCCGCGGCGCCGACGCACTTCCTCTGCGACCTGTCGCTCAGCCGCCTGGGCGCGCTGCAGCTCGAGGGCCTGCTGCGCGAGGTCCGCTTCGACCTCGTGCTGCGCAGCCGACGGCCGCTCGACGACGCCCTGCGCGAGGAGCTGACCGGCATCTTCGTCTCCGCCAGCGAGGCCGGCGGCCTGGGCGGTGCCTTCCGCTTCCAGGCCGGCGACGACTGGCTGCCGCTGCCCGTGCCGCACTCCCGGGACGACATCGGCTTCAGCGTCTAGAAAGCCAAGCAAGAGAAAGGCTCTCGAAGGGCCGGGGAATGCCGACTAGGATCGCGGCGCACGCCCTCTCGCCGGAACGATCCATGAGCACAGCGCGACCCATTTCCGGACCACCCGAGAGCGGCGCCTCTCCGAGCTGCCCCGACGGCCGGATCTCGCGCTCGACCCGGGAGGTCGGCGGCCGGCCGGTGCTCGATCTCGGCTGCTACCTGCCCTACTTCCTGGCCTCGGTGAACAACGCGCTGTCGCGAGGCGCCTCCCAGGCCTACCTCGCGCGCTTCGGCGTCGGCATCGTCGAGTGGCGGGTCGTCTCCATGCTGGCCATCGAGCCCGGCATCCGGGCCGCGCGGATCTGCGAGATCATCGCCCTCGACAAGGCCGCGACCAGCCGCGCGCTGCAGCGACTCGACGCCCTGGGCTACCTGGAGTTCGAGACGCCCGGCGCCGACCCGCGCCGCAAGGCCTGGCGGCTGAACGCCGCCGGCTACGACCTGCACGACAGCATCCTTGCGGTTGCGCTGGAGCGCGAGCGGTGGCTGATCGAAGGCGTCGATCCCGAGGACCTGGAGGCCTTCCTGCGGGTCATGCGGGCCATGCGGCGCAACGTCGAGACGCTCGCCGGCGAGAACGGAACGGAGCCCGAAGGGGCCCGGTAGGTAGGGGAGATCCTGTCGCCTGCGCTACCTGCCGTCGCTCGCTCGCCGGCGCAGGTGGAGGGTCAGGCCCATCTCGTCGAGCGTCGCCTGCTCGCGGCGCTTCAGGGCCTCCTGCTTGCGACGCTCGGTTGAAGCCTGGGCCAGCTCGTACTTCTTGAGCTCCTGGAATGCGGCCTCGACCTGCCGGCGCGCCCGATCGATCTCCTTGCCGACCTCCGCGATCGAAACCTTGACCTTCTCGCTGCGCTGCCGGGACGCCGAGGCGAAGGCAGGATAGGCGAAGGCCATGTCCGGCGTGCTCGTCGCCATCTCGCGCTCGCGGACCAGCTCGGCTTCGATCGCGGCGAGGTCGCCGGTCAGCTTCTCGGCCAAGCGCTCGAGGTCGCCCAGGGTGCGACGGCGCTCGTCGAGCGTCCAGCGGTGGACGCGGATCAGGTTGGCGATCGCGCCGCTCATGCGTCGGCTCCCTTATCCGGAGTTGCCGGGGGCGGCCAGGGCATGTCGAGGATCGCGGCGAGCTGGGCGTAGCCATCCTCGAGCAGGGCGCGGTCCGACTTGTCCTGGTTCAGGAAGGCTTCGAGCTTTGCGTTGTAGCGCAGCGCCTCGTCGACGCCGGCGTCGCTGCCCTGGCGGTAGGCGCCGATGCGGATCAGCTCGGCCATGTCCTCGTAGGTCGAGAGCAGGCGGCGGGCGCGCTGGACCAGGGCATTCTGCGCCTCGCTGTTGCAGGCCGGCATGGTGCGCGAGACGCTGCGCAGGATGTTGATGGCGGGATAGCGGCCGCGCTCGGCGATCTGGCGCTCCAGGACGATGTGCCCGTCGAGGATGCCGCGCACGGCATCGGCGACCGGCTCGTTGTGGTCGTCGCCCTCGACCAGCACGGTGAACAGGCCGGTGATCGAGCCCTGGCCCTCGCCGCCCGGCCCGGCACGCTCGAGCAGGCGCGGCAGCTCGGCGAAGACGCTCGGGGTGTAGCCCTTGGCCGCCGGCGGCTCGCCGGCCGACAGGCCGATCTCGCGCATCGCCATGGCGTAGCGGGTCACGGAGTCCATGAGGCAGAGGACGTCGCGCCCATGGTCGCGGAACGCCTCGGCCAGCGCCAGCGTCAGCTGCGCGGCCTGGCGGCGCATCAGCGGCGGCTCATCGGAGGTCGCGACGACGACAACCGAGCGCGCCAGGCCCTCGCGGCCCAGCTCGTCCTCCAGCCACTCCTGGACCTCGCGGCCGCGCTCGCCGATCAGGCCGATGACGTTGACGTCCGCCGTGGTGTAGCGGGCCAGCATCGAGAGCAGCACCGACTTGCCGACGCCAGAGCCGGCGAAGATGCCCATGCGCTGTCCCTGGCAGCAGGACAGGAACGTGTTCATGGCGCGGACGCCAAGGTCGATCTTGCCGCCGACGCGCTGGCGGCCGTGGGCCGGCGGCGGGTCGCGACGCAGACGGTAGGCGATCGGCCCCAGCGGCAGCGGCCCCTTGCCGTCGAGGGGCTGGCCGAGCGCATTGACGACCCGGCCGAGCCAGCCTTCGGTCGGCCAGATCACCGGCTCGGCCGCCGACAGCTCGGCCTTGCAGCCGAGGCCGACGCCGTCGAGCGGTCCGAAGGGCAGCAGCAGCGCGCGGCCCTCGCGGAAGCCGACGACCTCGCAGGTGACCCGCCGGCCGCCGCGCGCCTCGATCCGGCAGCGCGCGCCGATGGCGAGCTGGCGGTCGAGGCCGGCAACCTCGACGGTCATGCCGAGTACACCCGAGACGCGACCGTAGAGGCGATGGTCGGGCAGGCGGCCGACTTCTTCGGCGAAGGACGACAAAAGGGCTGACATCAGCGGACCGGGGACCCCACATTCTGGTTCTGGCTGGCTTGGCGGCAGCTTGCGCCGGGGGCGCTTAAGCTTCGGTAAACCCTGAGCCCCTCTGGCGGAATGGCTGAAAACTGCGGCAAAGAGCTCTGCTCTGAACACCTGGCCAGGGTAATCTTCCTTAACAAAAATGCTCGTGATAACCCTTTGTTAAGGATTCTGGAGCAATGTGGTTAACGCGTCAGGGGGCATCGGACGCAAACCTGCAACTTAGCTCTCGTACTTTAGGAGTAGCGACAATGCGTGTTCTGGTTGTCGAGGACGATGCGGCCCTCGCGAAGTCGATCGAGCTGATGCTCCGCTCCGACGGGTACGTCTGCGACGTCACCGATCTCGGCGAAGACGGCCTGGAGATCGGCAAGCTCTACGACTACGACATCATCATCCTGGACCTGATGCTGCCGGACATCGACGGCTACGAAGTGCTGCGCCGGCTCCGCCAGGCGCGCGTCAAGACGCCGATCCTGATCCTGTCGGGCCTCTCCGGTCTGGACGACAAGCTCAAGGGCCTCGGCTTCGGCGCCGACGACTACCTGACCAAGCCCTTCGACAAGCGCGAGCTCACTGCCCGCCTGCAGGCCGTGGTGCGCCGCTCCAAGGGCCACTCGGATTCGGTGATCCTGACCGGCAAGCTCGCGGTCAACCTGGACGCCCGCACCGTCGAGGTCGAGGGCCATCCGATCCACCTCACCGGCAAGGAATACGGCATCCTGGAGCTGCTCTCCCTGCGCAAGGGCACGACCCTGACCAAGGAGATGTTCCTCAACCACCTCTACGGCGGCATCGACGAGCCGGAGCTCAAGATCATCGACGTCTTCGTCTGCAAGCTGCGCAAGAAGCTGTCGATGGCGACCGGCGGCGAGACCTACATCGAGACCGTCTGGGGCCGCGGTTACGTCCTGCGCGATCCCTCGGAGGTCGGCGAGGTCCAGCGCAAGGCGATCGCCTGAAGCGCTTGTTCCCCGGCCCGCTGCAGTCGCCGGGCGCGGTCTTTCGCCTGACGCTCTTTCGACCATCCTCCCTGTCGACCTGACGGCCGGCCCGCGCGACGGGCCGGCCGCTTTTCCTTCGCGTGCAGAGGCACCGGAGCGCGTCCCGCCGATTCGGGCGGGGCCGAATCGCAGGTGTTCATTCGACCTTAACCCGCATCGGGCAGGGTCCGCAGGTGCGGTCGCAGGGCCGCCCGCCACCCCCACTCAAAGCGAGTACCATGAAGCCCCTCCTTCGCGCCGGCGCTGTCGCGCTGGTGGCAGCCGCGCTCTCGACAGGTGCCCCCGCCGCGGCCGAGCCGACCACGGTCCGGCTGGCCTTCGCGAGCACCTTTCCCGGCGACATGGCCCTGATCGGAGAGGCCGCGATCGAACTCGCCGCGCGCATCTCCCGGGCCACCGGCGGCGAGGTGGAACTGGAGTTTCACGAGCCCGGCGTCCTGGTGCCGGCGGCGGAGACGCTCCACGCGGTCTCCGACGGCAGGATCGACGCGGGCTGGGGCGGCGCCGGCTGGTTCAGCGACGTCGACACCGCCTTCAACATGTTCTCGGCCGTGCCCTTCGGGCCCGGCGTCGGCGAGTACATGGCCTGGATGTACGAGGGTGGCGGCCTGGAGATGGCGCGCGCCCTCTTCGCCGAGCACGACCTCTACAACCTGCCCTGCGCGCTGATCCCCCCGGAGGCCTCCGGCTGGTTCCTGAAGGAGATCGGGGAGGTTTCGGACCTCGCAGGCCTGCGCATGCGGTTCTTCGGGCTGGGCGCCAAGGTCATGGAACGGCTCGGCGCCGAGACACGGCAGCTTCCTCCAGGCGATATCCGCGCTGCGCTGAAGGCCGGCACCCTCGACGCGGCCGAGTTCTCGCTGCCGCGGATGGACCAGGACCTGGGGCTCCACACGGTCGCCAAGTACTACTACTTCCCCGGCTGGCACCAGCAGGCGACCTTCTTCGACCTCTACGTCAACCTGGCGACCTGGGAAGCCCTCGCCGACCGCCACAAGGCGATCATCGAGCTGGCCCGCGGCGACATGGTCAGGCAGACCATCGCGTCAGGCGAAGCCGCGCAGTGGAAGGCGATGCGGGAGATGCAGGCCGAGGGCGTCGAGATCCGCCGCTGGTCGCCCGAGATCATCGCCGCCATGGAGAGCGCCTGGAACGAGGTCGCGAACGAGGAGGCCGAGCGCAACGCGGCCTTCCGGTGGGTCTACGACTCCTACAAGACCTTTCGGAGCGACTACGCGATCTGGCACGACCACGCCTATCTGAAGTAGCCCCTCGTCCTCCGCGACCAGCCTCTCCGACCGGCACCGTCGGTCGACCAGACAGATTGAACCCAGACTTGCCCGGACCCCCCCGCTTCTCGACCCGCCGCTTTTTGACCCGCCGCTTCTCGCTTGGTCTCTTCGCCAGGCCGAGCCGGCAGGTCGCGAGCGCCGCGGTCGCGATCGCGGTGGCGACCCTGATGCTGTTCGCCCATTCCCAGTGGCAGGCCTACGACCTCAGCCTCACGCGCGCCGAGCGGGACACGCGCAACGCCGCCTACCTGCTGGCCGAGCATGCCGCGCGCACCTTCGACGGCATCCATGAGACCCTGCGCGCGGTCGCGCGGCTGCGCGCCGACGCCGCCAAGGGCATTTATCGCAGCCAGGCCTCGCTCCACGTCAACCTCAAGACGCTCCGTGGCGGCTCGCAGATCCTGCGAGATGTCGGCTGGTACGATGCCTACGGCGAGCTGGTCGCGACCTCGCGCACGCTGGACCCGCCGCGCATCAGCGTCGCGCGCGAGGAGACGTTCCTCGGCCCGCGCGCGCAGGCGACGCAGGCGCTGCACGTCTCGCCACCGCGGCGCGCCTCGGCGGAAGCGCCCTGGCGGATCGACGTCTCGCTGAGGCTCGAGGGCCCCGACGGCGCTTTCGCCGGGATCGCCGCCGGCACTCTCGATCCGGGCGAGTTCGCCAGGGTCTACCGGTCCCTCGACATGGGACCGGGTGGGCGAACCACCCTGTATCGCCACGACGGCATCGTCCTGGCGCGGGCGCCGCATCTGGCCCCTCCGCTCGCCGCCTCCGGCGCCGACTCGGCCCTGTTCCGGGAGCATCTGCCGCGCGCGCCCTTCGGCACCTACCACGCCCCGGCCCCCTTCGATGGCACCGAGGAGATCGCGAGCTACGCCGTCGCACCCGGCGTCGGGCAGGGCCTGATGGTCAGCGTCGGCGTCTCGCGCGCCCATGCCCTGGCCGACTTCTGGCGCCGCCTGTGGATCGACACGGCGCTCACCGCGGTCGTGCTCGCTGTCCTGGCGCTGGGCACCGGGCTCCTGGTCACCAACCTGCGCCGGCGCGAAAGGCTGCAGGCGGAGCTCGCCGGCGCCACGGCGGCCGCCAACGCGGCCCGCGCCGAAGCCGAGCGGGCCAACTCGGCCAAGTCGGTCTTTCTCGCGCACATGAGCCACGAGCTGCGTACGCCGCTCAACGCGGTCATCGGCTTCGGCCAGATGCTCGAGCTCGACCTGCCCCGGAACCTGACCGACGGCCAGAGGGAGTACGCCGGCCTGATCGTCGACAGCGGCCACCACCTCCTGGACCTGGTCAACGACGTGCTCGACCTCGCCGGCGTCGAGTCCGGCCGGCTGTCGCTGTCGATGGAGGAAGTGCCGATCCGCGAGCTGCTGCTCGGCGTCAGCGACATCATGGCCCCGATCGCCGCCAAGGCCGAGGTCAGTCTGCGGGTCGCGCCGGTGACGACCACCGCCGCCGTGCGGGCCGACGCCGTGCGCCTGCGTCAGGTCGTGATCAACCTCGTCTCCAACGCGATCAAGTACAACCGGCCCGGCGGCTCGGTGACGCTGTCCGCCGTCCCCCGCGGCGACGGCTGCCTGCGCCTGGGCGTCGAGGACACCGGCCAGGGCATCGAGCCGGAGCGGCAGGCAGAGCTGTTCGTGCCCTTCCGCCGGCTCGGCGCGGAGTACACCAGCGTCGAGGGAACCGGCCTCGGCCTGGCGCTGACGAGGCGCTTCGTCGAAGCCATGGGCGGCTCAATCGGCTTCACGAGCACGCTTGGCGAGGGCAGCCTGTTCTGGATCGAGCTGCCCACGGCGCTGCCCGTCCGCGGCACTCCCTGGAAGACCGGTTCGGCGGCGCCCGCCGACGACCTCGGCCGCCGCGCCTTCGCGAACGGGCTCTAGGGAAGGACGCCCCGGCGCGGCCGTCGGATCCCCAGCCGTCAGATCTCCAGCCCTCAGATCCACAGATCGTTCTCGGCCGTGCGCTCGCCGCCCGCCTCGCCGGTGTTCACGACGCCCCGCGGCTCGATCAGCATCAGCTTGACCTCGCCCTCGGCGCAGGGCTTGTGCTCGACGCCCTTCGGGACGACGAAGAGCTCGCCGGCGCGGAGCCGCACGGCGCCGTCCCGGAAGTCGATGCGCAGCTCGCCCTCGAGCACCAGGAAGGTCTCGTCGGTCTCCGGATGGTCGTGCCAGACGAAGTCGCCCTGCACCCGGACCACCTTGAACTGGTAGTCGTTCATCTCGGCGACGACGCGCGGCGACCACTGCTCGGTCAGGCGCTCGAACTTGTCGGCCAGGTTGATCGGCTCGTAGGGCATCGCTCGCGGCTTCCGCTCGTTGCGCTCCGAGCGATACTACCAGCGCAGCCGGGGGCGGTGCGCGCCAGCCGGACCTTGCGCCCGGCCGGCGCTACTCCACCGTCACCGACTTGGCGAGGTTGCGGGGCTGGTCGACGTCGGTACCCTTGATGACGGCCGTGTGGTAGGCGAGCAGCTGCACCGGGATGGCGTAGAGCAGCGGCGCCACGAAGGGATCGACGGCGGGCAGCTCGATGGTCCAACGCGGCCCCTTGCCGATACGCTTGCGCCCGGCGGAGTCGGTCAGCAGCAGGACCTTGCCGCCGCGCGCCATGACCTCCTGGACGTTGCCGGCGACCTTGTCGAAGAGCGGGCCGGAGGGCGCGCAGACGATCACCGGCACGTCCTCGTCGATCAGCGCGATCGGCCCGTGCTTCATCTCGCCGGCGGCGTAGCCCTCGGCGTGGATGTAGCTGATCTCCTTGAGCTTGAGCGCGCCTTCCAGGGCGATCGGGTAGAGCGAGCCGCGGCCCAGGTAGAGCACGTCGCGGGCCTCGGCGATGCCGTGCGCCATGGTCTCGATCGCCTCGTCGTGCTCGAGCACCTGGGCGGCGTGGGCCGGCACCTCGATGAGCGCCGCCGAGAGCGCCGCCGCGCGCTCCTCGCTCAGGGCGCCGCGCGCCCGCGCCGCCGCAAGGGCCACGCAGGCCAGCACGGTCAGCTGGGTGGTGAAGGCCTTGGTCGAGGCGACGCCGATCTCCGGGCCGGCCAGGGTCGGCAGCACGGCGTCCGATTCGCGCGCGATGGCGCTTTCCGCCTGGTTTACGATCGACAGGATGGTCTGGCCCTGGGAGCGGGCGTAGCGCAGCGCCGAGAGGGTGTCGATGGTCTCGCCCGACTGCGAGATGAAGAGCGCGGCGCCGCCCTCGGGCATCGGCGCCTCGCGGTAGCGGAACTCGCTGGCGACGTCGATCTCGACCGGCAGGCGGGCGAGCTGCTCGAACCAGTACTTGGCGACCAGGCCGGCGTAGAAGGCGGTGCCGCAGGCCGAGATCGTCAGCCGGGGCAGCTTTGCGAAGTCGAGCGGCAGGTCGGGCAGCGAGATCGCGCGGCTCTGCGGGTTGACGAAGGTGTTCAGGGTCTCGCCGATCACCGCCGGCTGCTCGTAGATCTCCTTGAGCATGAAGTGGCGGTACTGGCCCTTGCCGATCAGCGCGCCGGAGAGCGCGGTCTCGGTGATCGGGCGCTCGACCGGCTTGTTCTCGCGATCGAAGATGCGCGCGCTGGTGCCGTCGAGCACCGCCCAGTCGCCCTCCTGCAGGTAGCAGATCCGGCTGGTCAGCGGCGCCAGCGCCAGGGCGTCCGAGCCCAGGAACATCTCGCCGTCGCCATAGCCGACGGCGAGCGGGCTGCCGCGCCGGGCGCCGATCATCAGGTCGTGGCGGCCGGCGAAGACGATAGCCAGCGCGAAGGCGCCTTCCAGGCGCGCCAGCGCCGCCGCGACCGCCTGCTCGGGACTCATCTGACGCGCCAGGAGGCTCTCGATCAGATGCACGACCGCCTCGGTGTCGGTCTCGGTCTCGAAGCGGTGGCCCTCCGCCTCCAGCTCCTCGCGCAGATCGCGGAAGTTCTCGATGATGCCGTTGTGCACCACCGCGACCCGTTCGCCGGCGTGGGGATGGGCATTGATCTCGTTGGCGCGGCCGTGGGTCGCCCAGCGCGTGTGGCCGATGCCGACCGTGCCGTCCAGGGGCCGGCGCTCGAGCAGCTCCGCCAGCCGGGCGATCTTGCCCTCAGCGCGCCGCCGCTCGATGCGGCCGTTGACCAGCGTCGCCATGCCGGCCGAATCGTAGCCCCGGTACTCCAGGCGGCGTAGCGCGTCGAGCAGCAGGGGCTGCACCGGCTCGGCGCCCAGGATGCCGATGATTCCGCACATTCACGCTTATCCCTTCTTCTTCGCCTCGACCCGCCGGTCGCGGAAGCGACGCGCGGCAAGAGGACGGATCGTCTGCTCGGCCCGGCTCAGCGCCAGCGCCTCGTCCGGGACCTCCCCGGAGATCGTCGAGCCGGCGCCGACGATGGCGCCGGCTCCGATCGAGACCGGCGCGACCAGGGCCGTGTTGGAGCCGATGAAGGCGCCGGGGCCGATGTCGGTACGGCTCTTGCGGAAGCCGTCGTAGTTGCAGGTGATCGTGCCGGCGCCCAGGTTCGCCCCCGCGCCGACCGTGGCGTCGCCGACGTAGCTGAGATGGTTGACCTTGGCGCCGGGGCCCAGGGTCGCGGCCTTGATCTCGACGAAGTTGCCGACCCGCGCGCCTTCGCCCAGCTCGGCGCCGGGTCGCAGGCGGGCGAAGGGGCCGACGGTGGCACCGCGCTCGATGCGGCAGCCCTCGAGGTGGCTGAAGGCGCGGATCCGCACGCCGTCGCCCACGACCACGCCGGGCCCGAAGAAGACCTGGGGCTCGACCACGACGTCGCGGCCGAGACGGGTGTCCCACGACAGATGCACGCTGGCGGGGTCGAGCAGTGTCGCGCCCCCGGCCATCGCCCGGCCACGCAAGCGTGCCTGGAGCAGCGCCTCGGCCTCGGCCAGCTCGGCGCGCGAGTTGACGCCGACGACCTCCTCGGCCGAGCACTCGACGACGAGCGAGCGCTGCCCGGCGGCGCGCGCCAGCTCGACCAGACTGGTCAGATAGTACTCGCCCTTGGCGTTGTCGTTGCCGATGCGCGGCAGCTGGTCGAAAAGGGCCGGGCCGCGGGCCAGCAGCAGGCCGCCCCAGCAGAGGTCGATCCGGCGCTGCTCGTCGCTGGCGTCCTGCTCCTCGACGATGCGCGCGACCTCGCCGTCCGCCTCCAGCAGCAGCCGGCCGTAGCCGGTCGGGTCGGCGGGCCGGAAGCCGAGCCAGACGTAGTCGGCGCGCCCGGTGGCCCGCGCCTCGGCCATGCGCCGCAGCGTCTCGGGCTCGATCAAGGGGCCGTCGCCGTAGAGCACCAGGACGTCGGCGCCCGCCTCGAGCGAGTCCGCGAGTGCCTGGCGCGCCGCGCCGACAGCGTCGGCGGTGCCGAGCTGCTCGGCCTGGACCGCCGTGCGGTGCGGCTCCACGGCGGCGGCGAGCTCGGCCATGTCGGGGCCGACGACGACGACGATCTGGCGCGGGTCGAGAGCCGCGGCGGCCTCGAGCACCCAGTCGATCATCGGCCGGCCGGCGACGGCGTGCAGCACCTTGGGCAGGTCGGACTTCATGCGCGTGCCCTTGCCTGCGGCAAGCACGACGACAGCGAGCGGAGCGGTCATGGGAGTAGGGAAAACCCGCTTATCTCAAGGCGTTCACGATGCTTCGGACCTTGCCACGGCGCCTTCCTGGCCGGCAAATAAACTAATGTTTCGCGTTGCAACAAGGCGGAAGGCCCGGAGATGGTTCCCCGCGACGTCCTGCTCGTCGACCTCGACGGCACGCTGGTCGACAGCGCCCCCGACCTGGGCCGCGCCCTCAACGCCCTGCTCGCCGAGCGGGGCGCGCCGCCCCTGCCCCTCGGGCGGGTCAAGGACATGGTCGGCGAGGGCGCGCGCAAGCTGGTCGAGCGCGGCGTGCGGGCGCGGCGATTGGAGGCGCCGCTCGAACCCCTGCTCGCGCGCTTCCTGGCGCTCTATGCCGAAACCCTGACCCGCGAGACCCGCCCCTACCCCGGCGCCGTCGCCACCCTGGCGAGCCTCAAGGCGGAAGGCTGGCGGCTCGCGCTCTGCACCAACAAGCCGATCGGCTTCAGCCGCGCGATCCTCTCGGCGCTCGCGCTCGCGGGCCTGTTCGAGGCGACGGCCGGCGGCGACTCCTTTGCGGTGCGCAAGCCCGATCCCGAACACCTGCGCCTGACCCTGGCGCCGCTCGGCCTCGGCCTGGAGCGGGCGGTCCTGCTCGGCGACGGCCCGGCCGACCTGGAAGCCGCCGCCGCGGCCGGCATTCCGGCGGTCTGGTGCCGCTTCGGCTACGGCGGCGAGCGCGCCGCCGGCCTGCCGCGGGCCGCCGAGATCGACGCCTTCGAGGAGCTGCCCGGGGCGCTGGCGGCGCTTGCCGGCGGCGGCCGCGCCGCCTGAGGACGAGTTCGGGCGCGGCTCCTCCACGCCCCGGGGCGTGCGCTTGACAGTCCGCGGGCCTTGCGCCTATTTCCTGCGCTCCGCTTCGGGCGGGCGCGTAGCTCAGCGGGAGAGCACTCCCTTCACACGGGAGGGGTCGCTGGTTCAATCCCAGCCGCGCCCACCATCCTCCCGTCCGCAGATTTCCGACAATAGGCCGCCCCGCACCCGCGCGCCGTCTAACGCGAGCGGCACGGCGGAACGAGCGCGAGCAGATCGCCATGCCGCTTGTACATACGCGCGACGTACTACATAAAGCATATGATCAAGTCGTGGAGGAACAGTGCCACCCGCCGCTTCGCCGAGGAGGGCAAGAGCAGGTTCCCCGGCCTCGACGCCGAGCGCGCGCTCGAGTTGCTGAACGTTCTCGACGCCGCTTCCTCGCTTCGCTCGATCAGCCCGCTGAAGAGCGTCGGCCTGCACCCGCTGAAGGGCGCGCGCAAGGGCCAGTGGGCGATTACGGTCAACGGCGGCTGGCGCATCGTCTTCCGCTTCCGCGACGGCCACGCCCACGACGTGGAGATCGTCGACTATCACTGACACCGCCAAGGAGGGCACCGTCATGATCCGCGTTCACCCGGGCCGCATCCTCGCCCGCGAGATGGAGGCCCGCGAGCTCACCGCCAACGCGCTCGCACTCGCGCTGCGCGTTCCGGCCAACCGCATTTCCGAGATCGTCGCCGGCCGGCGCGCGATCTCGCCGGAGACCGCCCTGCGGCTCGCCCGGTACTTCGGCACGGAGGCCGAGCTATGGACCCGGCTGCAGGCCGACCACGACCTGCAGGAGGCGCGGCGCCGGCTCCAGGGCGACATCGAGCGAGAGGTCGCGCCCGCCGCCTGAGGCCCCCAGACGCCGGGAAAGGGTAAAGGCAAGTACTTGACGAGGCAGCGCAAAGGCCCTCCCTTCATAGGGGCGGGGTCGCCGGCTCTATGCCAGCCGCGCCCATCATCCTCCCGGCCGGAGCCCCGACCATGACCAGCGACCCCCGCAGCCTGCCGCCCGAGCTGCCACCCGAGCTCGCCTGCCTGCACGCCGGCCTGCCGGCGCCCGAGCGGGAGACGCCCTTCGGCATCCCGCCGGTCTTCGCCAGCACCTACCACCTGCAGGGCGACCCGAGCGGCGCGCTCTTTCCCTACGGCCGCGACGCCAATCCGACCTGGCTGGCGCTCGAGGAGGCGCTGGGCGCCCTGGAGGGCGGCGAGGCCGTGCTCTTCCCCTCGGGCATGGCGGCAGCGGCCGCCGCGCTGACGCCCTTCCTGCAGTCGGGCGACCGGGTGCTGCTGCCCAAGGACGGCTATCACGCCGTGCGCCACTACGCCGAGAGCTTCCTGGCCCGCTTCGGCGTGGTCGTCGACAAGCGCGCGACGCGCGGGCTGGAGGACAGCAACCTCGGCGGCTACCGCATCGTCTGGGTCGAGACGCCCTCGAACCCCGGCCTCGAGCTCTGCGACATCGCCGCCGTCGCCGAGAAGGTGCACAAGGCCGGCAACCTCCTGGTCTGCGACAACACCACCATGACGCCGCTCGGCCAGCGCTGCCTGGCCCTCGGCGCCGACCTGGTGGTCGCCTCGGACACCAAGGCGGTCAACGGCCACTCCGACCTGCTGATGGGCCACGTCGCGGCGCGCGACCCCGCGCTGCTCGCGAGCCTGCGCAGCTGGCGCAAGCTGTCGGGCTCGATTGTCGGGCCGATGGAGGCCTGGCTGTGCCACCGCGGCCTGCAGACCCTGGAGCTGCGCTTCGAGCGCATGTGCCGCTCGGCCCAGGCGGTGGCCGAGCGTTTCCGCGGGCACCCGAAGCTGGCGGCGCTGCGCTACCCGGGCCTGCCCGACGATCCCGGCCATGCCCTCGCCCGCAGCCAGATGAGCCGCTTCGGCTCTCTCGTCTCCTTCACCTTCCCCGACCAGGAGCGGGCGCTCGCCTTCGAGTCCGGGCTCGGCCTGATCTTCAAGGCGACCTCCTTCGGCGGCACCCACAGCTCGATCGACTGGCGCTACCGCTGGGACGACACGGTCCACCCGGGCCTGCTGCGCCTGTCGCTCGGCTGCGAGCCGACCGCGGCGCTGCTCGACGACCTGGAGCAGGCCTTCGACCGGCTGTAGGGCGGGCCGAGCCGCGTCTTTGGAGCTCGCGCCGGTGCGGCTTCATGGTTCGACAAGCTCACCATGAAGCAGTCTAGGGACTCTCCATTAACCGGTCAGGGGACCGAGCGAGGATATCGCCGGCGCCTCCGTCGCTTCGTGGTGAGCCTGTCGAACCACGCAAGCGCGAGGACGCCACCTACTCCGCGGCGTCGCCGGCGTCGCGCCCCTGGCCCTTCTCCAGCTTGGCGGCCAGCGAGGCTTCCAGGAAGTCGTCGATGTCGCCGCCCAGCACGGCGTCGGGATTGCCCTTCTCGACGCCCGTGCGCAGGTCCTTGATCATCTGATAGGGCTGCAGGACGTAGGAACGGATCTGGTGGCCCCAGCCGATGTCGGTCTTGGTCGATTCCTCGGCCTCGGCCTCGGCTTCGCGGCGCGCCAGCTCGTGCTCGTAAAGCCGCGCCTTCAGCATGGCCATGGCCGTCGCCCGGTTCTTGTGCTGCGAGCGGTCGTTCTGGCACTGCACCACGATGTTGGTCGGCAGGTGGGTGATGCGAATCGCCGAATCGGTCTTGTTGATGTGCTGACCGCCGGCGCCCGAGGCCCGGTAGGTGTCGACGCGCAGGTCCTTGTCGAGGATCTCGATCTCGATGTTCTCGTCGACGACGGGGTAGACCCAGACGCTGGCGAAGGAGGTGTGGCGCCGCGCCTGGCTGTCGAAGGGGCTGATGCGGACCAGGCGGTGGACGCCCGATTCCGTCTTCAGCCAGCCGAAGGCGTTGTTGCCCTTGATGGTGAGGGTCGCCGACTTGAGGCCGGCCTCCTCGCCCTGGCTTTCCTCCAGCCACTCGACCTTGTAGTCGTGCTGCTCGGCCCAGCGCGAGTACATGCGCACCAGCATCTCGGCCCAGTCCTGGGCCTCGGTACCGCCGGCACCGGCGTTGATCTCGAGGTAGCAGTCGTTGGCGTCGGCCTCGCCGGAGAGCAGCGACTCGAGCTGCTTCTTCTCGGCCTCCGCGCGCAGGCGCTTGAGCTCGGCCTCGGCCTCGGCCAGGGCGCCCTCGTCCGCCTCGGCCTCTGCCAGCTCGATCAGGGTGACGGCATCATCGAGGCCGCCCTCGAGCTTTCGGTAGTCGCCGATCAGGCCCTCCAGCGTGCTGCGCTCGCGCATCAGCGCCTGAGCCTTGGCGGCCTCGTTCCAGAGACTGGGATCCTCGGCGAGGGCGTTCAGCTCCTCGAGGCGCTTGAGGGCGCGATCCCAGTCAAAGATGCCTCCTCAGCAGCGCCAGGGCCTGCTTGATGGCCTCGACGTCCGCCTGCAATTCCGCGCGCATGGCTTTGCGCTCCCGCTTCTCGTGCTCGTCGCTCGGTCGGCCTTATAGCCGACCGGCGCGTGTTCCGTCCAAGGGGCTGTTCGGTCCCCGGCCGCGTCAGTAGAGGCCGCCCGCCGTGGCGCCCGCCGGCTGCGGCGCCTGCTGCTGGTAGTCGGGCTGCTGGCCGGGCTGCGGGTACCCCGGCTGCTGGACGCCTGGCTGGCCGGCGCTCCGGCCTTGGTCCTGCTGCGCGCCCGGCGGCACCTGGAGCGGCTGGTAGGGCGAGCCGGGCTGCTGACCCTGCGCGGCTCCCGCCTGGCCGTAGGGCAGGGCACCCGGGGCGTAGGGGTTGTCGACGCCGTAGGCGGCATAGGGCTCGGGGTCCAGCGCCTTGTAGGCGGTCTGGCTGGTCGGCTCGGTGCCGGGCTTGAAGGCCTCCCAGATCACGCCCTCGTCGCCCGGCTGGGCCAGCCGGCCGGTCGCCTGGGCGACGCGCACCAGGCTGACGCCGTCGGGCCGGCGGAACGGGATGTCGGGCGTGTCCTCGAAGGCTTCCTGCGCGAAATCCTTCCAGATCGGCAGCGCCGCGCGCGAGCCCGCCTCGCCCTCGCCGAGGGTGCGCGGATTGTCGAAGCCGATGTAGACGCCGATCGCGAGATCGGGCGAGAAGCCGACGAACCAGGCGTCCTGGTAGTCGTTGGTCGTGCCGGTCTTGCCGCCGACCGTGATGCCGAGGTCGCGCAGCCGCACGCCGGTCCCGCGCTGGACCGCGCCCTCGAGCATCGAGACGATCTGGTAGGCGCTGATCGGATCGACGATCTGCTCGCGCTCGTCCGGCAGCTTCGGCGGCGGGCCGCCCTCGTAGGGGGTGCCGCAGCCTGGGCAGTCGCGCTTGTCGTGGCGCCAGACCGTGCGGCCGGTCTTGTCCTGGACGCGGTCGATCAGGCTCGGCTCGATGCGCTTGCCGCCGTTGACGAGCATCGCGTAGGCCGCGGTCATGCGCAGCAGCGTGCTCTCGCCGGCGCCGAGCGACAGCGATAGCACCGGCCGCGGGTCACGCTCGAAGATCCCGAAGCGCTGCGCGTACTCGACGATCTTCTCCATGCCGACCGCCTGGGCGAGGCGCACGGTCATCAGGTTGCGCGACTTCTCGATGCCGACGCGCAGCGGCGTGGGGCCATAGAACTTGTTGGTGTAGTTGGCGGGCTTCCACTTCGGCAGCCCCGGCCCCTGGTCGATCACGAAGGGGCCGTCGACGACGATCGAGGCCGGCGTGAAACCGTGGTCCATCGCCGTCAGGTAGACGAAGGGCTTGAAGGAAGAGCCGGGCTGCCGCTTGGCCTGGCTGGCGCGGTTGAACTCGCTGCGCGCGTAGGAGAATCCGCCGGCCATGGCACGGACCCGCCCGGTGTGGGGGTCGAGCGCGACCAGGCCGCCCTCCACGTTGGGGATCTGGCGCAGGCCGTAGACGCCTTCCGGCACGGGCTCGCCCGCCGCCTCCGGCTCGACCGGCGAGACCAGGACCAGGTCGCCGGCGGCGAGCACGTCTGCGGGCTTCGAGGGCGCGCGGCCGACCCGCTGGTCGTCCAGGGTCTTGCGGGCCCAGGCCAGCGCCGCCATGGGAATGCGGCCTTGGCTGCCGTCGGGCAGGCCGACGGTGGCCGCCTCGCCGCCGACCTCCAGGACCAGCGCCAGGCTCCAGGGCCCGGCGCCCTCCGGCTTCGGCAGCTCGGCCAGCTTGGCGGCCCAGTCGTCGGCCCAGTTCTCGGGCAGCCCGGCGGTCGCCCCGTCTCCCGCGGTCTCGAAGCGCCCGACGGGGCCGCGCCAGCCGTGGCGCCGATCGTAGGCGATCAGCCCGCGGCGCAGCGCGCGATCGGCGGCGGCCTGCAGGGCCGGGTCGAGCGAGGTGCGCACCGACAACCCGCCCTGGTACAGCCCGTCGTCGCCGAACAGCGAGACCAGGACGCGGCGGACGTCCTCGGCGAAGAACTGTCCCTCAGAGGTGGTGTCGCTGGCGGCGCGGCGGTGGACGACGAGCTCCTCCTGGCGCACCCGCTCGGCCTGCTCGGGGGTGATCCGGCCGTCGTCGAGCATGCGCCCGATGACCCAGTTGCGCCGCCCGACGGCGGCCTGGTGCCGGCGGACCGGATGGTAGTTGTTCGGCGCCTTCGGCAGGGCCGCCAGGAAGGCCGCCTCGGCCAGGGTCAGCTCGGCCAGCGACTTGTCGAAGTAGTTGAGCGCCGCCGAGGCGACGCCGTAGGAGCCGGCGCCGAGATAGATCTCGTTGAGGTAGAGCTCGAGGATGCGGTCCTTGCTGTAGGCCTTCTCGATGCGGAAGGCGAGGATCGCCTCCTTGACCTTGCGGTCGATCGAGACCTCGTTGGTCAGCAGGAAATTCTTGGCGACCTGCTGGGTGATGGTCGAGGCACCGACCGGCCGGCGGTCGCCGCCGAGGTTGCGCAGGTTGATGACGACGGCGTTGAGGATGCCCAGGGGGTCGACGCCGGGGTGCTCGTAGAAGGTCTTGTCCTCAGCCGACAGAAAGGCGTCGATGACCTCCTGCGGGATCGCCTTCAGCGGCACGAAGATGCGGTTCTCGGTGGCGTACTCGTTGAGCAGGCGACCGTCGCCGGCATGCACGCGCGTCACCATCGCCGGATCGTATTCGGCCAGCGCATTGTAGTCGGGCAGGTCCCGGCCGTAGTGCCAGATCCCGTAGACGAAGGCGCCGCCCGCCAGCACGACGCCGACGAGCCCGAGCCCGAGCATCCAGAAGAACAGTTTTCTCAGGCTCCGCACGTGCCCGCTCCCGTTATCGCCAGAAGATCCCGCCCGCGGCGGAACCGGCGCCCCGACCCGGGCATCCGTCGCCGCGCCGCACCGCCGTCCGCCGTCGACCCTGTTTCCCGTAATATGGGTACGCTCGCCGAAAAATGTAGCAACACCGTGATTGTTCCGTCAGGCGCCGAGCCGCCCGCCCGGGCGCAGCGGCGGCGGGGGTTCAGCGATGCGCCTGCTGCACCGTGAAGTACTGGTCGATCGCCTCGACCAGCCCGTCGATTACCTTGGCGCGGTGCTGGGGCGTGCGCAGCGCCCGCTCCTCGTCCGGGTGGGACATGTAGCCGACCTCGACCAGCACCGAGGGCACGCTCGGCGACTTCAGCACCGCGAAGCCGGCGTAGCGATGGGTGCGCTTGAGCAGGTGCAGGGACTTGCCCAGGGAGGACACCAGGATGTTGCCCAGGCCCTTCGAGAGATTCATCGTCTCGCGCTGGGCCAGGTCGATGAGGATCTGCGAGACGACCTCGTTCTGTCCGGAAAGGTCGACGCCGGCGATGATGTCCGCCTTGTTCTCCTTGGCCGCCAGGGCCGCGGCCTCGGAGTCCGAGGCGTTCTCCGACAGCGTGTAGACCGAGGCGCCGCGCAGGCTGCGCGAGGCGTTGGTGTTGGCGTGCAGGGAGACGAAGAGGTCGCCGCCCGCCTCGTTGGCGATCTTGACCCGGCCGCGCAGCGGCAGGAAGCGGTCGTCGGCGCGCGTCATCACGACCCGGTACCGGCCGGTCTTCGCCAGCGCATCGCGCAGCGCCAGCCCGTAGCCCAGCACCAGGTCCTTCTCGTAGATCCCCGACACGCCGGTCGCGCCGGGATCGACGCCGCCGTGGCCGGGATCGATGACCACGGTCGGCCGGCTGTCGCCGCTCGCGCTCGGCGCGGCCGGCAGGGCGACGGCGATGGTCGGCAGCGGCCGGTCCGACTCGATCGGCGGGCGGCGGATCTCCGCCAGGAAGGCGGCGCCGTCGGCGGGTCCGATGTCGAGGACGAAGCGGTAGCCCTTGCCGTCGCGCGGCGGCAGCACGAAGGCGTCGAGCACCCGCGCCGGCCGGTTGAGGTCGAGCACGACGCGGCTGGTGCCGGGCGTGAACAGGCCGTAGCGCAGCGCCCCGACCAGGCCCATGCCGTCCTGGGAGGCGGCGGCCGGCCACTCGACCGCCGGCAGGTCGACGACGACGCGGGCCGGATCGGCCAGGCTGAAGACCCGGAATCCGGGCGCCTCGGTCAGCTCGATGACCAGCCGGGTCTTGTCCGGATGGATGCCGAGCCGCACGTCGTCGACCGCAGGCTTGGCCTCGGCCGTCGGCTGCACCAGCAACAGCGCACCCAGAAAAAACAGAATCCGCGCGAACATCCCCGGTTCCTTCAAGTCTTTCGAGCCGCAGGTTTCGCGAATCGCAGCGGCCGTCAAGATGAATCCTAGATAACCTTTCGAAGAGTCTTGGAGCAACGATTAATTAAGCGTGTACGGGGCCCTGAGCCGGCGGTGCCGGCCGCTCCGGCGGACGCGCCACGGCACCGCGAAAGCCGTTGTGGTGCCGCAACTTTCTCCCTATGGTACGGACGCTGCGCGCCCTTCGTTCACGCAAGGTGAATGCTTCGGGCGCGCCGGTCCCACCGCGCGCGGGTTCCAGCGGGATGCCGCTGTTGCGCAGCGCGGAAGCGGCGGCGACCGGAAGGCATGCAGACGACAGACGGTCGGCGGCAGTGGCCCGGTAGGGGCCCTTGTCGTAGCGCCGACCGACCCGGCCAGGGACGCCGTGCCCTCGGCCGGACCGTGACCGAGGATGGATCGAGCTCGATGCCGAGTACCGGAGTGACAGAGACTCTTACGGCCCGTCCGCTCGACTCCTCGCCCCAGCACCAGTTTGTCAGTTCAACTCGAACCAGCGTCGCGACGCCGCGCGCGCGGACCTCCACGGTCTCCGCGCATCCGGCCGGCCGCGCCCCGGAGATTTTCTTCAATGGTCAAGCGTATGCTCATCGATGCCACCCACCCGGACGAGACCCGGGTCGTGGTGCTCAGCGGCAAGACAGTCGAGGAGTTCGACTACGAAACCGCTAGTAAGGCCCAGATCAAGGGCAACATCTATCTCGCCAAAGTCACCCGCGTAGAGCCGTCCCTGCAGGCGGCGTTCATCGAGTACGGCGGCAACCGCCACGGCTTCCTGCCGTTCAGCGAGATCCATCCCGACTACTACCGCATCCCGATCGCCGACCGCGAGGCGCTGATCGCCGAGGAGGCGAAGCTGCGCGGCGAGGCCGTCGAGGCCGCCGCCGACGAGCAGGACGGCGCAGGCGCCAACGGCGAGGCCGCGGACGAGGAGGAGGAGGAGGCGCCCGCGCGCCGGCAGCCGCGCCGGCGCCGCGCCCGCGACGCCGAGTCCGACGAGGACTCCGGCTCCGGCGAGGCCCGGGGCGGCGTCGAGGAGATCGCCCAGGAGACCAAGGTCGACACGGTCGGCGGCGAGGAGGTCGAGGACTCCGCGCGCCGCCGCGCCCAGCTGCTGCGCCGCTACAAGATCCAGGAGGTCGTCAAGCGCCGCCAGGTCATGCTGGTTCAGGTCACCAAGGAGGAGCGCGGCAACAAGGGCGCCGCGCTGACCACCTACCTGTCGCTGGCCGGACGCTACTGCGTGCTGATGCCGAACACCGCCAAGGGCGGCGGCATCAGCCGCAAGATCGCCAACGCCGCCGACCGGCGCCGGCTCAAGTCGGTGGTCGGCGAGATGTCGATCCCCGAAGGCATGGCGGTGATCGTGCGCACCGCCGGCAGCCAGCGCACCAAGGCCGAGATCAAGCGTGACTACGAGTACCTGCTGCGCCTCTGGGACGACGTTCGCGGCAAGACCTTGCAGTCGACCGCGCCCTGCCAGATCCACGAGGAGGCCTCGCTGATCAAGCGGGCGATCCGCGACCTCTACGACCGCGACATGGAGGACGTGCTGGTCGAGGGCGCCGAGGGCTACAAGGGCGCCAAGGACTTCATGAAGATGCTGATGCCTTCCCACGCGCGGAAGGTGAAGCCCTACGACGACCCCTCGATGCCGCTGTTCCACCGCTACCAGGTGGAGAGCGAGCTGGACGCCATGTACAGCCCGCAGGTCCAGCTGCGCTCCGGCGGCTCGATCGTGATCAACCCGACCGAGGCCCTGGTCGCCATCGACGTCAACTCGGGCCGCTCGACGCGCGAGCGCCACATCGAGGAAACCGCGCTCAAGACCAACCTGGAGGCCGCCGACGAGGTCGCCCGCCAGCTGCGCCTGCGCGACCTGGCCGGCCTGATCGTCATCGACTTCATCGACATGGAGGAGTCGCGCCACAACCGCGAGGTCGAGCGCCGGCTCAAGGAGGCCATGAAGTCCGACCGGGCACGCATCCAGCTCGGCCGGATCAGCCCCTTCGGGCTGCTCGAGCTGTCGCGCCAGCGGCTGCGTCCCAGCCTGTTCGAGACGGCGATGATGCAGTGCCAGCGCTGCATCGGAACCGGCTACGTCCGGGCGCCCGACGCCGCGGCCCTGGTCGTGCTGCGGGCGCTGACCGAGGAAGGCGTGCGCAAGGGCGGCGGCGAGGTTGAGGCCACGCTGCCGCTCGAGGTCGCGCTGTACGCGCTCAACGAGAAGCGGCCGCACCTGATCGAGCTCGAGCAGCGCTTCGGCCTGCGGGTCCTGGTCCGGGCCGGCGACCACATGGGCCCCGCCGACTTCGAGATCAAGCGCCACTCGACCGAGGCCTCCCCGGTCCACGCCCTGCGCGAGGCGCCGGTCGAGGCGCCCGAGGAGGAGGAGGAGGAGCTGGAGGCCGAGGAGGAGGGCGCCGAGGAGCGCGCGCCCCGCGAGACCCGCGACGAGGAGGAGGGCGCCCGCCGGCGTCCGCGCCGGCGCCGCGGCGGACGCCGCGAGCGCGGCGAGGAGCGCGGCGACGCCACCGTCTCGGACCGCGGCGACGCCACCGTCTCGGACCGCGGCGGCTTCGGCCCCGAGGAGGAGGCGGAGCGACCCGACGTCGGCGCCGCCGGCGCCGAGGAGGAAGGCGAGGAGCCGGACCGCGAGCGCCTCTCGGCCGAGGAGACGGACGAGGACGGCAAGGCCAAGCGGCGCCGGCGCGGCCGGCGTGGCGGACGACGCCGCTCGCGGCGTCGCCCGGAGGATCAGGCGGTCGAGGGCGCCCTTGCCGGGAGCCGCGACGGCGAGTCCGGCCCGGCCGGAGACGGCACGCGGGACGAGCCGGCCGACGCCGGGGGCGAGGACGACCGGGACCGGCGCGACGACCGGGGCGGCTTCGGCGACATGAACGACCCGCGCGCCGAGGAGGAGATCCACGGCGAGCAGCCGGCCGCCGCCGAAGCGGCCGCGCCTGCCGCGAGCCGCAGCGAGACGGCCGAGCCCGCGCCCGAGGAGGCGCCCGAGACGCCGGCCAAGCGGCCGCGACGCAGCCGGGCCCGCAAGCCCGCCGCCACGGCCGAGGCCGCGATGGCGGCTACCGAGGCGCCCGAGGCGGTCGCTACGGAGAATGCCGGCGTCGAGACGCCCGAGGCGGCTGCGGTCGAGCCCGAGCCGGCCAAGCAGCCGGCGCGCCGGCGCCGCAAGGCCGCGGCCGAGCCTGTGACGGAGGACGACAAGCCGGCGCCGAAGGCGAGAAAGCCCGTGACCCGCACGCGGCGCGCCAAGGCCAAGACCGAGACGGCGGTCGCCGAGCGGGCGGCGCGCGAGCCGGCCGCGGCCGAGGCCGCCGTGCCGGCAGCCGCGCGCAACGGCGCCGCCGAGGCGGAGGAGCCGACGCCGGCGCCCGAGGCCGCGGCGCCTGCGGTTGCCCCGGAGCCCGTTGCCGAGCCGGTTTCCGCACCGGCTTCCCGACCGGCTCCCGCGCCGGCGCCATCCCGCCCGGCCCCCGAGAGCGCGCTCGCCGAGGAGTCGGAGGACGACGATCAGCCCCGCCGCAAGGGCTGGTGGAACCGCCTGATACCCTGAGGCGCCCGCTGCCACGGCGACGCCGAGGATGCGACGGCCCTTCCCCCCGGGAAGGGCCGTTTCGCTATCCGCCTCCGGCCAGAGTCGCGGTCAGCGGTTCCGGCGCAGCCAGTCGGCGAGGCGCTCCGCGGCCTGGGCGACCTCGCCCTCGGGCCCGGCGAAGGACAGGCGAACCGTGCGGCTGCCGCGCCCGGGGTCGAAGTCGATCCCCGGCGTGATCGCGACCCCGGTCTCGGCGAGGAGGCGCCGGCAGAAGGCCTGGCTGTCGTTGGTCAGGTGCCCGACGTCGGCATAGAGGTAGAAGGCGCCGTCGGCCGGCGCCAGGCGGTCCAGGCCCGCCGCCGGCAGCCGCTCGAGCAGCAGCGCCCGGTTGCGCGCATAGCCGGCGACGTAGCCGTCCAACTCCTCGGTGCAGTCGAAGGCGGCGATGCCGGCGTACTGGGAGACCGATTGCGCCGAGATGAAGAGGTTCTGGCCCAGGCATTCGACCGGCCGCGCCAGCTCCTCGGGCAGCACCAGCCAGCCGAGGCGCCAGCCGGTCATCGAGTAGTACTTGGAGAAGGAGTTGACCACGATCGCCCGGTCGTCCCGCTCGAGCGCCGTCACGGCCCGGCTGCCGTAGCCGATGCCGTGATAGATCTCGTCGGAGACGAGCCGGACGCCGGCCTGGCCGCACCAGTCGGCCAGCGCCGCCATCTCGGCCTCGCCGAGCATCGTGCCGGTCGGGTTTGAGGGGCTGGCGACGATGACGCCGGCCAGCGGCCCCGCCCGCTCGAGCAGCGCGGGCGTCGGCTGGTAGCGCTCGGCGGGGCCGGCTTCGAGCAGCACCGGCTCCAGGCCCAGCGCGCCCAGGATGTTGCGGTAGGCCGGGTAGCCGGGCGCCGCCAGCGCGACCCGGTCGCCGGGATCGAAGGCCGCCAGGAAGGCGAGCAGGAAGCCGCCGGAGGAGCCTGGCGTCACCGCCACCCGCGCCGGGTCGACCTCGACCCCGTAGGTCTCGGCGTAGTGTCGCGCGATGCGCCGGCGCAGGGCCGGCAGCCCGAGGGCGTCGGTGTAGCCGATCGCCTGCTCGTCGATCGCCCGCTTGGCCGCCGCGCGCACCGCCGCCGGGGCGGGCGTGCCGGGCTGCCCGATTTCCAGGTGCAGCACGTCGGCGCCCGCCGCCTGGCGCTCGTTGGCGGCGCGCAGCACGTCCATCACGATGAAGGGCGCGATGTGGCCGCGCGCGCCGACCTTCAGGGCCATCGATCCTCGACCCCGCTACTCGACCCGTTCCGAAAGGCCGGTGCCGCGCGGATCGGAGATCACCTCGCAGTCGCCTGCCGTACCTCGGCTCGGGCGCAGGCCGTTCGGGCAGTAGAAGGCCTCGACCAGGCTGGGGACGCCCAGGATCTCCGGGTTGTCCCCCTGGGAGCGCAGCGCCTCCAGCCCACGGCTCGAATAGCCCTGCTCGGCGACCAGCTGGCCGTTCGGCAGGCGGCCGATGCGCGGCAGGTCGATCGCCTCTTCCAGCGAGTACTCGCCTTCCAGGGTCGGCCGCGCAACCTGGAAGAAAGTGCCCGGCGCCAGATCGCCGCCGGCGACCGTCATCGCCAGGCGGGTCTTGCCGGTGTTCTCGTTGCCGACCAGCGCGACGACAAGGGTCGGGGCGTTGGAGGTGCCCGGCGGTGGCGGCGCCGCGAAGATCAGCTGGTCGCCGCGCGCGACCTTGCCGCTGCCGAAGAAGTCGTTGAGCGTGAAGGAGCAGGCGACGGCGTTGCCGACGCGGTCGCCGACGACGAAGCCGGCCGAGGGCACCGGTAGGTAGACCGCGCTGCCTGCTGGAGAACCGGCCCAGAGCTGCTCGGCCGCCGCCTCGGAGATCATCTCCTGGCCCGGCACGCCGGCAAGCTCCGTCGCCCTCGGCCAGTCGTTGCGCGCGATCAGGGCGCGGATCTCGGCCTCGGTGAAGAGCACCGGCCGCTGGGCCCCCGCCCCATCCCAGTCGCGCGCCTCGGTGAGCATCTGCCAGAGCTGGCCGGCCAGCACGCCGCCGCCCGAGGGCATCGGCGGCAGGTAAAGCACGTCGTCGCCCGCCGGCAGGCGCAGGGGCGCTCCGACCCCGGGCACGAAGCCCCGGATCTCTTCGGCGCCGAGGCGGATGCCCTGCGCCTGGGCGGCCTCGGCGAGCCGCTCGGCGACCGTGCCGCTGTGCAGGTAGATGCCGCCGCGCTGGCGGATCCCGCCGATCAGGGCGGCGATGCCCGGCTGCGTCAGGCGCTCGCCCTCGCGCAGCGGGCGGCCGTCGCGGGAGAACAGCGCCGCCAGTTCGGGCTGGCGCCCGAGCAGGCGTTGGGCGGCGGTCAGGTCGTTGGCCAGGGCGCGGCTGATGGGATGGCCGAAGCGGGCGAGGTTCTCGGCCGGCGAGACGACGAGGCCCCATTGCATCACCCCGCCCTGGGCGTGCAGCACCGCGAGGCCCCGGGCCATGCCCGGCGCGACGCCGCCGGCGCCGTTGCCGAGCGGCGCGAAGGTCACCGCCGTGGCTTCGCGCGCCTCGCTGTCGAAGGCAAGGCAGACACCGCCGCCGCCGAGTCCGACGCGCGACGGCAGCGTGACGGAAAGCGCGAAGCCCATGGCGACCGCGGCGTCGATGGCGGTGCCGTTGTTGGCCAGGATCTCCCGGCCGACGACGGTGGCGTTGGGCTCGTCGGCGGCGACCAGCCCGGCGAAGCCCTCGACCAGCTCGACCCTGCCGAGCTCCGGCGTGCTCTCGCAGGCGGCCAGGCCGGTGGCCAGCGCCAGACCCAGCACGCCCACGCGGCCTGCCCGGCCGCGGCGCACGAAGGCGTGACCGGTCGGGCCGCCGGCAACGCGTTGCATGCGGGGGCGCCCGCGCCTACCTTCGCCTGAGAAAGGGAGCAACGGAATCGTGCTGCGGACACTGCTGCGAGCCTCGGCCAGCCACCTGGTTGCGCTTCTGGTCGCCTCGACGCTCGTCGTCTCGACGAGCTCGGCGGCCCTTGCCCAACAGATGCGGCTTCTGCGCGACGCCGAAATCGAAAACACCATCCGCACCTTTGTCACTCCCGTCCTCCAGGCTGCCGGGCTGAACCCTAACACGGTCACCATCTACTTGGTCGAGGACCCGCGTCTCAACGCCTTTGCCACGACCAACCAGCGCATGTTCCTCAACAGCGGCTTCCTGACCGCGACCGACGGCCCCGGCGAGGTCATCGGGGTGCTGGCCCACGAGGCCGGCCACATCGCCGGCGGCCACCTGAGCCGCATGCGCGACGAGGTCGCTGGCGCGCAGATGACCAGCCTGGCGGCGGCGCTGCTCGGCATCGGCGCCGCGCTCCTGACCGGCGATCCCCGCGCCGCCTCCGCCGGCTCCGTGATCGGCGGCGACATCGCGCTCAAGAACTTCCTGCAGTACAGCCAGAGCCAGGAGCAGGCCGCCGACCAGGCGGCGATCACCTACCTGCGCGGCGCCCATTACAACCCCGAGGGCCTCGTCGAGTTCATGCGCAAGCTCGACGGCCAGCGGGTGCTGAACGCGATCCGCCAGGATCCCTATCTCTCGACCCACCCGATGACCGACTCGCGCATCCGCTTCCTGGAGCGCGAGGTCGCGCAGTCGCCCTACAAGGACAAGCCCTGGCCGCCGGAATGGCTCGAGATGTTCGAGCGCATGAAGGCCAAGCTGATCGGCTACCTGGAAGCGCCGGCCGCCGTCGCGCGCGCCTATCCCGCAAGCGACGACAGCCTGCCGGCACGCTACGCCCGGGCGATCTCGACCTACCGCAACAGCTCCTTCGCCGACGCCCTCGTCCAGGTCGAGGCGCTGATCGCCGAGCGGCCGCAGGATCCCTTCTTCCAAGAACTCAAGGGCCAGATCCTGCTCGAGAGCGGCAAGGTCGCGGAGGCGGAGGGGGCGTACGGCAAGGCCGTCGAGCTGCTGCCGGGCGAGCCGCAGCTGCGCCTGCAGCTCGCCCTCGTGCAGATCCAGACCAATAGCCCGGCGACGGACCAGGCGGCCCTCGAGAACCTCACCAAGGTCCTGGCACGGGAGCCGGGCGACGCCTCGGCCTGGCGCCTGTCGGCGATCGCCAACGGACGGCTCGGCAACGAGGGCATGGCCGCGATGTCGCTGGCCGAGTACAACTTCGCGCGCGGCGAGTGGCGCGACGCCCGGGGCCAGGCCGAGAAGGCGATGACGCTACTCACCGAGCACTCGACCGGCTGGCTGCGCGCGGCCGACATCGCGGCGGTCGCAGAACGCAACCAGGACCGGGCCGACAAGCGCTGACACAGCGGCCAAGGCCGACCTTTTCCCGGGAGACCGACCAGATGACCACCCGACTGTTGCCCGCCGGCCTCGCGGCCGCCCTCTTCGGCGCCGTCATCGCCTTCTCCAGCCCGGCGACCGCCCAGGGCGCGCTGGAGGCGGCCGAGAAGGCCGAGATCGAGGCCGTGATCCACGACTACCTGATGGACAACCCGGAGGTCATCCTCGAGGCGATCCAGGGGTTCCAGCAGCGCCAGAAGGACCAGGCGGAGGCGCAGCGGCAGCAGGCGGTGCGCGACTCGCTGGCGGCGCTGCGCGAGGATCCGGCCGATCCGGTGCTCGGCAACCCCCAGGGCGACGTCGTGGTCGTCGAGTTCTTCGACTACCAGTGCGGCTATTGCAAGCGCGTCGCCGAGGGCCTGCAGCAGGCCGTCGCGGACGACGGCGGCATCAAGCTGGTCATGAAGGAGTTCCCGATCCTGGGCCCGGCCTCGATCCTTGCCGCCAAGGCCGCCCTGGCCGCCGAGCGCCAGGACCTCTACGAGCCCTTCCACTGGGCCCTGATGCAGAACAAGGGCTCGCTCGACGAGGCCGCGATCGACGCCGTCGCCGCCGAGGTCGGCCTCGACCTCGAGCGGCTCAAGGCCGACATGGCCGATCCGAAGATCGACGAGCGGCTGGCCGAGAACTATGCCCTGGCCGAGCGGCTCGACATCAACGGCACGCCGGCCTTCGTGATCGGCGAGGAGCTGGTGCCCGGCGCCCTGCCCATGGAGCAGTTCCGCCACCTGGTCGAGCGGGCGCGCCAGGGCTGAGCAAGGGGTGGCGGGGCCGGCCGGATCCGCGCACCGGCCGTTGCCCCGGTGCCGGAGCGCGTGCTAGCTCTAGCCTGGATTTCTCATACTGGAAGGGGTCGTCACGTGGGTTATCGTCGGACAGGCAAGGAGAAGCGCGCAGCGCGATGCGGCGCATCGGGCAAGCGCTTCGACGCGGCCTGTGCGGCGATAACCCGCGCCCTCCGGGTCGCTCCTGGCGGGCTCGCCCGCGGCGTCGAAGCCCTCGAGCGTAGCTTCG
>NZ_JBBDQW010000051.1:20230-29637 GCF_040905785.1 Tistlia sp. | reverse complement strand
GGGCTCGCCCGCGGCGTCGAAGCCCTCGAGCGTAGCTTCGGCTACGCTCTTCGGGTTGCTCCTGGCGGATCGAGCCCGCCAGGAGCGATGCCGACCCCTTCCAGTATGAGAAATCCAGGTTAGGCGGCCTCAGCCGCTTCTTTCGACCGCCACGGCAGGGCAAATCGCATGGATTCCCCGTTCGTCGAGACACTGGACGAGCAGTTCGGACAGCTGGCCGAGGCGCTGCCGGCGATCGGCATCGGCTTGGCCGTGCTCGCCGCCTTCGTGCTGCTCGGCTGGCTGTTCGGGCGCGGCGTCAGGCTGGCGCTGATCCGTCGCGGCGACCGGATCCACGCCGGCTTCCTGGGCCAGCTGCCAATCTGGGTGATGAGCTTGGTCGGGCTGGCGGCGGCGGCGGATATCGTCGGCCTCGAGGGCCTCGCGGCCGGCCTGCTCGCCGGCGGCGGCGCGACGGCGATCATCCTCGGCTTCGCCTTCCGCTCGATCGGCGAGAACCTGCTGGCCGGGCTGTTCCTGGTGTTCTCCCGACCGTTCCGCATCGGCGACCTGATCCAGTCCGGCCCGCTGCCGGAAGGCACGGTCCGCGCGGTCGACCTGCGCAACACCCACATCCGCGACGCCAACGGTCGCGACATCTTCATTCCCAACGCCCTGGTCTTCAACCAGCCACTGATCAACTTCACCCGCGACGGCCTGCGCCGGCCGGTCTTCACCGTCGGCGTCGACTACCACGACCCGATCGAGGCGGTGCGCGGCGAGATCCTGGCGCGCATCGCGAAGGTCGACGGCGTGCTGGAGACCCCGGCGCCGAAGGTCGTCATCCTTGAGTTCCCGGCGGCCTACGTCCTGCTGGAGGTCTCGATTTGGATCAACACCTTCGCCGGCACCGACTTCCCCGACACCCAGTCGGCGGCGATGGAGGCCTGCCGCCGCGCCATCCTCGACAAGGGGTGGACGATCAGCGCCGATGCCCAGACCGCCGTGGCGCTGTCGGGGCGGCTGGAGGCTCCAGGGCCCGCGACCGGCTCCGGACGAGGCGAAGGATGAGGCGCGCGGCCCTGCCCCGGCGGCTCAGGGGATCAGGGCCTCAGGGGATCAGGATGGTGGCGCCGGTGGTCTCGCGGGCCTCGAGGGCGCGGTGGGCTTCGGCGGCCTCGGCGAGGGGAAAGGAGCGGGCGGCCTCGACGGTCAACACACCCTGCCGCAGGGCCTCGAACAGCCGGGCGGCGATGGCGCGGACCTCGGCCGGGTCGCTGGTGTAGTGGCCGAAGTTGGGGCGCGAGAGGGTCGCCGAGCGAGCGGCGTAGCCGGCGACGTCCTGGGGCGGGATCGGGCCGGCGGCCTGGCCGTAGCTGACCAGGTGGCCGCGCACCGCCAGCGCCTCCAGGGAGCGCGCCAGGTTGTCGGCGCCGACCGCGTCGTAGATCACGTCGCAGCCGCGGCCCTCGGTCAGGTCGAGCACCGCCTCGACGAAGTCCTCGCGGCTGTAGACGATCGGGAAGGCGCAGCCGTTGGCACGCGCGACCCGGGCCTTGGCCTCGCTGCCGACCGTGCCGATCACCGTCGCGCCGAGGTGGCGCGCCCACTGGCAGAGCAGCGTGCCGACGCCGCCGGCGGCGGCGTGGACGAGGATCGTGTCGCCGGCCTTCACGGCCTGCACCCGGTGCAGCAGGAACTCGGCGGTCATGCCCTTGAGCAGGCCGGCCGCGGCGGTCGCCTCCTCGAGCCAGTCCGGCAGCGGCACCAGCAGGGCCGCCTCCATGGTGCGCAGGCGCGCATAGGCGCCGGGCGGCGCGCAGGCGTAGGCGACGCGGTCGCCGGGCAGCAGGCCGTGGACGCCCGGCCCGACCTCGGCGATCACGCCCGCCGCCTCCATGCCCAGGATGCCGGGCGGCTCGACCAAGCCGAAGTAGCCGGTGCGGCAGTAGACGTCGATGTAGTTGAGGCCGATGGCGGTGTGGCGCAGGCGGACCTGGCCGCGGCCCGGCGGCGGCACGGCGACCTCGCGCCAGGCCAGGGCCTCGGGACCGCCGTAGCGCTCCAGCACCACGGCCTCGCTGGTCGCCTCGGCGCCGGTCGGCGCCTCGGCGGCCACGGCACGGCGGACCGGCGAGGGCGCGGGGCGCGGACGGCGGCCCGGCGCCGGCGCCAGGCCCAGACGCTCGGCGACGGCACGGAAGCCGGCCTCGTAGATGCCCTCGCCGACCAGGCGCACGAGCTCCTCGGCGCGCTCCGGCGGGCAGTCGAACTCGCTCTTCCACTGCCAGAAGGTGCGCCGCCCGTCGGTTACGGGCTTCAGGCGGACCTCGGCGAGGTAGCCCTCGAGCGGGACCGGCGCCTCGAGCAGGCAGTAGGCGAAGCTGTGCTCGCGGTCGGACAGGGCGAGCAGGCGCTCGCGGATCTCGCCGGAGCCGTCGGCCAGCGCGAAGAGCCGCACGCAGCCGACCTGATCGGCCCGCTTGCCGCCCTCGATGACGCTCTCGGCGACCGCCGGGTGCCAGTCGGCATGGCCGTTGAAATCCCGGATCACCTCCCAGACCGCCTCGACCGGCGCGTCGAGGACCGTCGAACGCACTACCTTCGGCATGGCCGCGCCCCGCCCTCCGGCGCTCCCGTCGCCAGGCCCTGATGGCGGTCGTTGCCCTCGCTCTCCTCGTCGGTTCCGTCCCCTGCCTCGTCATCCCCGCGACCTCGACCGTCATCCCCGCGAAAGCGGGGATCCAGCGGAAAGCGCCGCCAGCACGGCCCGGCGAGCGCCCGTGCGAACGACACGGTTCTCTGGATCCCCGCTTTCGCGGGGATGACGGAGGAAGGGGTGACGAGTGTGGCGCTGACAGGCAAGCCCCCCGCCCTCACCCGCCGAAGCGCTGCTTCAGGGTGTCGAAGCCGCCCTGGAAGACGCCCTGGCCGACCAGCTCGGCGAGCTCGCGCTCGCGGCCGGGGGCGCAGTCGAACTCGGCGGACCACTCGGCGAAGGTGCGGTCGCCGTCGGTCACCGGCGTCAACTTGAGCGTCGCCAGATAGTTGTCGACCCCCATGGGCGACTCGAGGATCGCGTAGCTGAAGGTCAGGTCGAAGTCCGACAGGCTGAGCAGCTGCTCGCGGATGTTGCCGCCGTCCTTCAGGTTGAAATTGCGCACGCAGCCGACGCGGTCGCCCGGCAGGCCGTTCTCGATCCGGCTGTCGGCGATCGCCGGGTGCCACTCCGGCAGCGCGTTGAAGTCACGCACCAGCCGCCAGACCCGGTCGGCCGGCGCGCCGAGCACGCTGGAGGTGTAGACCCTGACCATCGCCGCTTCCCCCTCTGGCGCGCCGTCCTACGACTTGGACTTGCCGCCGCTCTTGCCCGAGGTCGAGGGCGGCGTGGCCGCCGCCCCGCCGACCGGCCCCAGCGGGTTGCTGAGCCGGCCGATGTCGCCGCCGTTGAGGCCGATCTCCTCCAGCAGCGAGTCGATCAGCGGCGCCTGGGCGCGGTAGCGCAGGGCCGAGTTGACGACCTGGTCGGAGAAGCCGCCGCCGCCCTGGTCGCCGCCGCGTCCGCCGCCCGAGCCGCCGCCGCCGAGGCCGTCGACCTGCAGGATCTTGATGCCCTCGATCTTCTCCATCGGCTTGACGCTCTCGCGCACGATGCCCTCCAGCCGGTCGATCAGGCGCAGGCGCATCTCGGAGCCGCGCGACTGGTCGGACAGCACGTTCTGCGCCTCGTTCATCTGGCGCCGGCCCTCGGCGTCGATCTCGTAGCGCAGCTTGGCGGCGAGCGCGCGCAGCTTCTCCGATTCGGCCTCGCCCTCGGCCAGCAGGCGCTGGGCCTCGGCCTTCTCCGAGGCGGTCAGGCGCTCGGTCTCGGCCGACAGGCGGGCGCGGATGCCCTCGCGCTCGGCCTCCTGGCGGGCCAGGACCAGCTCGATCGCCTTGCGCCGCTCGGCGATCTCCAGCTCGCGCGCCGAGAAAGTCTTCTCCTCGGCGACGATGGCCTTGGCGCGGGCGGTCTCGGAATCGACCAGCGCCTCGGACTGCTCCTTCGACTTGGCGGCGATCAGGATGGAACGGTCGAGCTCGGCGACCTCGAGGACCCTGCGGCGGTCGACCTCGAGGCGTCGGATCTCGCGGTCCTGGACGATGCGCGCCTCCTCGAGCGCCGTCTCGGTCGAGATGCGCGCCCGCTCGACGTCCTCGCGGGCCGAGATCTCGGCCTCCTCGAGCGCCTGGCGGCGACCGACCTCGAGGGACTGCAGGGCCTTCTCGCGGGCGATGCGGTCCTCCTCGAGCTGCCGGTCGCGCTGGATGCGCGCGCGCTCGACGGCGAGCAGGGCGAGCAGCTGCTCGCGCTCGGTCTCGGCGTCGGCCTTGGCCCGCTCGCGCGCCTTCTCGGCCAGCGCGATGGCGCGGTCCTGCTCGGCCAGCTCGACCGACCTGCGGCGCTCGATCTCCATGCGCTCGGTCTCGGCCTGGCTGGCGATGCGGTCCTCCTCCAGGCCCCGGTCGACGGCGATGCGGTCGCGCTCGGTCTCCTCGCGGGCGCGGATCTCGGCGTCCTCCAGGGCGCGCCGGCGCCGGACCTCGAGCGTCTGGGTGTCCTGCTCGCGCTCGATGCGCGCCTGGTCGAGCGCCCGCTCCTGCTCGATGCGCGCGCGCTCGGTCGCCAGGCGCGCGGTGATCTGCGCCTCCTCGGACTCGCGCTCGCGCTCGGCCCGCTCGCGCTCGACCTCGGCGCGCTGGCCGGCGCGCCGGCCCTCGATGTCGCGCTGCTGCTCCAGGCGCGCGAACTCGCTGTCGCGGTCGATCTGCAGCGCCATCTTCTCGGCCTCGAGATTCTTGTTCCGAATCTCGATCATGGTGTCCTGCTCGATGTCGTTGCGGATCTTCTTGCGCCGCTCGATCTCCTCGGTCAGGCGCGTCAGGCCCTCGGCGTCGAAGGCGTTGGAGGGGTTGAAGTACTCCATGTTGGTCTGGTCCATGCCGGTCAGCGAGACCGCCTCCAGCTCCAGACCGTTGCGCGCGAGGTGCTCGGACACCGCGGCGCGGACGCGCTTGACGTAGTCGCCGCGCTGCTCGTGCAGCTGCTCCATGGTGAACTCGGCGGCGACCGAGCGCAGGGAGTCGACGAAGCGGCCCTCGACCAGCTCGCGCAGCGCCTCCGGCTGCATGGTGCGCCGGCCCAGGCTCTGCGCGGCGAAGGAGATCGCCTCCTTGCTCGGCGCCACGCGCACGTAGAACTCGGCCAGCACGTCGACGCGCATGCGGTTCTTGGTGATCAGCGCCGCCTCGCGGTCGCGCCGGACCTCCAGGCGCAGGGTGTTCATGTTGACCGGAATGACCTCGTGGACGATCGGCAGCACGAAGGCGCCGCCGTCCTTGACCACCTTCTCGCCGCCCCAGCCGGTGCGCACGAAGGCGGTCTCCTTGGTCGAGCGGCGATAGAGCCAGTTCAGCAGCCAGACCCCCAAGGCGATCACGACCGCCAGGACGATCAGCCCCAGGACGATCCACCCCACCGTTGCACCCGACATCCTCGTTCTCCCTCTCTCCTTCGGCGCGGCTCAGCCGCGGCCGATCGCCTTGAATTTCCTGGTCTGCTCGGTCAGCGCCAGCTCGGTCGGCAGCCGCTCCATCGAGGAGGCGCCGTAGAAGCCGTGGCAGTGGCGGCACTTGTCGAGGACGAAGGCCGCGTCCTCAGGCTGGGCGATCGGCCCGCCGTGGCACAGCACGATGACGTCGCGCCGGACCTTCATCGCGGCCTCGGCCCAGGCGTCGATGCGCGCGACGCAGTCCTCCAGGGTCAGCGCCGTCTCGGCGCCGATCGCGCCGCCGGTGGTCAGTCCCATGTGGCAGACCACGATGTCAGCGCCGGCCTCGGTCATGGCCGCGGCGTCGGCCTCGCTGAAGACGTAGGGCGTGGTCAGCAGGTCGAGCGCGCGGGCCTGGCGGATCATCTCGACCTCCAGGGCGTAGCCCATGCCGGTCTCCTCCAGGTTCGCCCGGAAGGTGCCGTCGATCAGGCCGACCGTCGGGAAGTTCTGCACGCCCGAGAAGCCCAGCTCGCCGAGCCGCTTCAGGAAGGGCCCGGTCAGCAAGAAGGGATCGGTGCCGTTGACCCCGGCCAGGACCGGCGTCGACTTGACGACCGGCAGGACCTCGCTCGCCATCTCGACGACGATCTCGTTGGCGTTGCCGTAGGCCAGCATGCCGGCCAGCGAGCCGCGCCCGGCCATGCGGTAGCGCCCGGAGTTGTAGATCACGATGAGGTCGATGCCGCCGGCCTCCTCGCACTTGGCGGACAGGCCGGTGCCGGCGCCGCCGCCGACGATCGGCCGGCCCTGGCGGACCATCGTGCGGAAGGTGTCGAGGATGGCGCGGCGTTCGATTCTCGGCATGGAGGCTCAGCTTCCCGTAGCGGTCTGAAGGCGTGCGGCGGCGCGCGCCGGGGCGCGCTGCGGCCCGGCGATCTCGCGGAAGTTCTCGACCAGGGCGCGGGCGAAGGCCGGGTCGTTGATGTTGAAGGGCAGCCGGACCAGGCGCCGGTTGGCGGCCGGCCGGAAGGTCTGCTCGAGCGCCTGGAACAGGGCCCGGTCGGCCTCGGGGTCCCAGAAGGGCTGTCCCGGCGCGTCGAGCAGCGAGACGCCACCCTCGGGAATCAAAAAGCGCAGCGGCCCCTCGCAGCGGTTCAGGCGCTCGGCGATCCAGCGGCCGATGGCGGCGCACTCCTCGGCCGTGGTGCGCATCAGCGTGACCTGGGGATTGTGCTCGTAGAGGGTCCGCCGCCGGAACTTCTCCGGCAGGCTGTCGCGCGGCCCGAAGTTGACCATGTCGAGGGCGCCGCAGGAGCCGACGTAGGGCACCCGGCTGCGCGCGATCGCGCCGAAGCGGTCCTCGGTCGCGGCGAAGACGCCGCCGACCAGCAGGTCCGGCACCTCGGTCGTCGAGATGTCGAGCACGCCCGAGAGCAGGCCGGAATCGGCCAGCTTCTCCATCGAGCGGCCGCCGGTGCCGGTGGCGTGGAAGACCAGGCAGTCGTAGTCCTCCTCCAGGGCCTTGGCGACCGCCTGCACGCAGGGCGTAGTCACGCCGAACATGGTCAGGCCGATCGCCGGCTTCTGGTCCGCCGGCTCCTCGCGGCGCGCCGAGATCATGCCGGCCAGGGCGTGGGCGGCGTTGCCGAGGACCTGCCGCGAGATGCGGTTGATGCCCTGCACGTCGGTGACCGAATGGAGCATGCAGATGTCGCTCGGCCCGACGTAGCGGCCGACGTCGCCCGAGGCGACGGTCGAGACCATGACCTTGGGCAGGCCGACGGCGAGACGCTGCATGGCCGGGGTCGCGAGAGCCGTGCCGCCCGAGCCGCCGGCCGAGATCACGCCGCCGAGGTCGCGGCGGGTCGGCAGGAAGTTGGCGAAGGCCTCGGCCATGGCCGCCACCGAGCGGCCGCGGTCGCCCGAGAAGACGGCGGCGCTGCCACGCGGGTGGTGGTAGGCGACCTCCTTGGGGCCGACGTCGGCGGTCGAGGGCCGGCCGCTGGTCGAGAGGTCGACGGTGACGACGCGCAGGCCGGCGCCGCGCAGCTCGCGCGCGAGGAAGCCGAGCTCCGTGCCCTTGGTGTCGAAGGTGCCGACGACGTAGGCGACGCGGTCGAGGGCCTCGCCCGGCGTCAGGCGCGCCGGCTCCGCGGGCGTCGCGCCGGCGGCCTCGCGGCCGCCATCGACCCAGCGGTCGCGCGGATCGGGCTCCGGCTCGGGCTCGGGCCGGCGAGAGGTCAGGGGGTTGGCCTGGGACCAGCGGGTCGGCGCCGGCGCCGGGGCGGCCCCGCCGGACGAGGGCGAGCCGGCGTTCCCGGCGCGGCGTACCCGGTAGACCTGGCTGCGCTCCGGCTCGTCGGGCGCCGCCGTGGATGGCACCGACGCGCCTTCGCCCTCCTCAAGATCGTCCCCCAGGTCGCCCCCCAGATCGCCCTGGTTGTGGCGGCCCACGCCGAGCAGGCGCTGCTGCAGGGCGGTGTCGGCCTTGAGCTCGGCGGCGGGCATCTCGCGGGCGATGCGGCCGTTGACCATGACGCCGACGCGGTCGGCGATGTCGAGCGCGACGCCGATGTTCTGCTCGACCAGCAGCACCGCGATCTCGCCCTCCTCGGCGAGCTCGTGGATCATCCGCTCGACCTGGGCGACGATCACCGGTGCCAGGCCCTCGGTCGGCTCGTCCATGACCAGGAGGCGGGGATTGCCGAGCAGCGCGCGGCCGATCGCCAGCATCTGCTGCTCGCCGCCCGAGAGCTGCGCCCCGCCGTTGCGCCGCCGCTCGTGGAGCCGCGGGAAGGCGTCGTAGATCCGCTCCAGCGTCCAGACCGCGTCGCGGCCGCCGCGCGCCGCCAGGCGCAGGGTCTCCTCGACGGTCAGCGACGGCCAGACCCGCCGGCCCTGCGGCACGTAGCCGACGCCCAGGCCGGCGATCCGGTTGGCCGGGCGGCCGACCAGCTCGCGGCCCTGGAAGCGGATCGAGCCGGACGTCGGGCGGACCAGGCCGGCGATCGCCATGCAGGTCGTGGTCTTGCCCATGCCGTTGCGCCCGACCACGGCGAAGACGCCCTCGGACAGCGTCAGGTCGACGCCATGCAGCGCCATGGCGTGGCCGTAGTGCACGACCAGGTCGCGGATCTCCAGGACCGGCGCGGCGGCCTTGCCGGTCGTCCCGCCGCCGGTGCCGGCGGTTCCGCGCTCGCGGCGCTCAGCCATGGCCGCCTCCCAGGTAGAGGCGCTGGACCTCGGGATCCTTCTCGATCTCCTCGGGCGTGCCCTCTTTGAAGATCCGGCCGTTGTGCATCATCGTCACCTGGTCGACGACGCGCAGGGCGACGTCGAGGTCGTGCTCGATGACGATGTAGCCGATGTGCCGGGGCAGCGAGCGCAGGATCTCGATCAGGCCGGCGCGCTCGCGCGCCGAGAGGCCGGCCGCCGGCTCGTCGAACAGCACCAGGCGCGGCGCGCCCGCCAGCGCCATGCCGATCTCGAGCTGGCGCTGCTGCCCGTAGGCGAGGTTGGCGACGAGGCTGTCGGCGACGTGGTCGAGGTGGACCAGCCGGACCAGCTCCCGGGCCGCCTGCAGCGCGGCGTCGTCGCGCCGCGGCCGGCGGAAGGAATAGCGGCGGCGCGCGACGCCGCGCACCGCGAGGTAGAGGTTGTCGATCACCGACAGGCCACGGAACAGCAGCGAGTGCTGGTAGGTGCGCCGCAGGCCGCGGCGGATCCGCTCGTGGACCGGGAGGTCGGTCACGTCCTCGCCGAAGAAGCGGATGCGCCCGGCGGTCGGCGGGAAGTCGCCGGTGATGGCATTGAACAGCGTCGTCTTGCCGGCGCCGTTGGAGCCGAGCACGGCGCGGCGCTCGCCGGCACCGACCGACAGGTCGACGTCGGCGA
>NZ_JBBDQW010000051.1:0-20220 GCF_040905785.1 Tistlia sp. | reverse complement strand
CGGCCGCCCCCGCGACCAGCGCGCCGAAGTGCCGGCTCACGCCCTCCAGGCGGAGGGCGTGAGCGGCACCGGCTTCGGACAGGGACAGCCTTCCGGCCATCGCCGACTCCTTCGGGCCCGGCCTATCCCGCGTCTACTCGCGGCACTCCGGGTTGTCACGCCCGACCGCGCCGAGGGCCAGGAAGGCCTCGCGGTCCATGCCGAGGGTCTGGTTCACCTGCGGGATGATCTTGACGACCTTGTTGTAGAGCTCGCCCTTCTCGTTCTCGGCGACCTCGGTCAGGAAGATGTCGGCGACCGCCTGGCGGTTCTCGTCGAGGTGGATCTTGCCGGTCGGCGTGTCGAACTCGTGGGTCGACATGTACTCGCGCAGCTTGGCGTGGTTGTCGGAGAGGTCTCCCTCGACCGCGTCGAGCGACTCCAGCAGCGCCTTGGTCGAGACGTAGTAGCCGTGCGCGAACAGCGAGGGCGTCGGGAAGCCGTCCGGGAAGGCCTCGCGGTAGGCCTGGACGAAGGCCTGCCAGTCGGGATCGTCCCAGGCGTCGGCGATCGGGCCCGCCGAGGGCGTGCCGATGACCTGGTCGCGGCGCTTGCCCTTGGTGCCGAGCACCGTCTGGTCGACGGTGATCGAGCCGGCGATCATCGGCTTGTTGCCACCGGCCTGCTCGTACTGCGACAGGAAGTTGACGGCGTCGGCGCCGCCGAGGGCGACGTAGATGGCGTCGATGTCCTCGGGGATCGAGTAGACGATCGAGGAGTAGTCCTTGTTGCCGATCGGCACCCAGAACTTGTCGACGACCTTGCCGCCGAGCTCGCAGAAGTCCTTCATGAAGCCGAGGGCCAGGGTGTAGGGGAAGGAGTAGTCCTCGGCGATCAGGACGACCTTCTCGTAGCCCTTCTCCTTGTAGGCGTACTCGCCGAGGCCGGCCTGCCACTGGGCGCCGTCCGTGGTGAAGCGGAAGAAGTTCTCCGCGGGGTCGCGCAGGGTCGTGTCCTGGGCCGCCGAGGTCCCGTTGACGAAGGTCACGTCCGGGTGCTCCTTGGCGTAGTCCTTGACCGCCAGGCCCTCGGAGCCCGACAGCGGGCCGACCAGGATGTCGACCTTGTCCTGCTCGACCAGCTTCTTGGCGGCGCGGATCGCGCTGTCCGGCGAGGCGTCCGACGAGCCTTCGATCAGCTCGATCTTCTTGCCGCCGGCCATGTAGTCGTGCTGCTGCAGGGCCAGCTTGACGGCGCGCATGCCGTCCTGGCCCATGACCGCGAAGGCGCCTTCCAGGGTCGCCAGCGCGCCCAGCTTGATGGTGTCCTGGGCCTGCGCCGGGCCGGCGCCCCAGGCCAGTGCCGCCATGGCCGCGGCGGCGAAAAGCGAACGTCTCGAAAGCATGGTCATCTCCTTGTTTCCTCCCTGGTTGATTGACCGGATGCGGCCGGTTGGCCCGGCTTCCCGTGGTCCGGTGTCCCTCCTCACGATCGCGGCCGGCCGCTCCTCGCCAGGGCGTCGCGCGCCCGCGCCCAGAGGCCGAGCAGGCCGTCGGGCGAAAACAGGACGACGGCCAGGAAGCAGAGGCCGATCACGGTGTTGAAGCGCTCGCGCTCGATCAGGTCGATCGCGAAGCTGTCGAGCAGCACGAAGGCCAGCGCGCCCAGGAACGGGCCGATCGGGTGGCGCAGGCCGCCGAGCACGGCGATGATCAGGATGTCGATGACCGGCCCCACGCCGATCGTGCCCGGCGAGATGCGGCCGTTCAGCCAGACCAGCAGCAGGCCGCCGAGCGCGGCCATGAAGCCGGCCGTGGCGTAGGCGGCGACCTGGTGGCCGGCGACGTGGTAGCCGAGCGCGCGCATGCGCCGCTGGTTGTCGCGCAGCGCCTGCACGCTGAGCCCGAAGGTCGAGCGCCGCAGGTAGACGACGGCCGCGTAGCAGACCAGGGCGACGGCCAGGCAGAGATAGTAGAACAGCGTCGGATCGCGCCAGTCGAGGCCGAAGAAGGCCGGCGGCGCGATCTGCGCGAAGCCGTTGTAGCCGTTGAACAGCTCGTAGTTCTGGCGGGTGAAGTAGAAGAAGGCGACGGCGATCGCCAGGGTGATCATGATCGTGTAGATGCCCTCGGTGCGCGAGGCGAGCAGGCCGACCATGGTCGCGAAGGCGGTCGCGACCAGCAGGCTGAGCGGCATCGACAGCCAGGCGCTCCAGCCCAGGCTGATCGCCTCGACCGAGCTGTGGCCGAAGATCGCGAAGAAGTAGCCGGCGCAACCGGCGACCGTCATCTGCGCCAGGCTGACCATGCCGCCGAAGCCGGCGAGGAACATCAGCGACAGGGCGACGATGCCGAGGATCAGCGTGTAGGCGCCGATCTGCATGGCCCAGAACTCGCCGGCGAAGAGCGGGAAGACGAGCAGGAACAGGCCGAGCGGCAGGTAGCCCCAGCCATAGGGCAGACGCAGCCGCTCCCGCTCCGGCCCGGCCGTGTGGGCCGCGGCGCCGGCGGCGGTCGCCCGGGCCAGGCGGTCGCGCTCTTCGGAGATGCTGGCCATCAGCCGCGCCTCCCGAGCAGGCCCTGGGGCCGCCAGACCAGCACGCCGACCATGATCAGGAAGGTGTAGACCACGCCGTAGGTCGGGCTGTAGACGAGGCCGAGCTGCTCGGCGAGCCCGATCAGCACGGCGCCGACCGCAGCGCCGGCGACGCTGCCCATGCCGCCGACGATGACCACGACCAGCGAGGCCAGCAGGTAGCGCACGTCCTCGCCGGGCGCGATCGAGAGGGCCGTCGCGCCGACCACCCCGGCGAAGCCCGCGAGGCCGGCGCCGACGGCGAAGACGATGCAGAAGATCCGCTGCACGTTGACCCCCGAGGCGGCCAGCATGTCGCGGTCGTCGACGCCGGCGCGAATCATGGTGCCGACCTTGGTCCGGTTCAGGAACAGCCAGAGCGCGACGCCGATCACCGCCGCGGCCAGCAGCAGGATCAGGCGGTAGGAGGAGTAGCCCATGCCGACCAGCGGCAGGCGCACCGTGCCGTCGATCCAGTCCGGCGCGATGAACTGGTAGGTCTGGCCGCCCCACTGCCAGAGCATGAGGTCGGCCAGCACGATCGAGATGCCGATGGTGACCAGGGTCTGGCGCAGGTCCTGGCCCTCCATGCGCCGGAACACGACGAGCTGCAGCACCAGGCCGGCCAGCGCCATCGACAGGAAGCCGGCGACGACGCCGGCGAACCAGCTGCCGGTGACGTCGGCGACCGACCAGCCGATGTAGGCGCCGGCCAGGTAGAGCGAGCCGTGCGCCAGGTTGACGTTGCGCATCAGCCCGAAGACCAGGGTGAAGCCGCTGGCGACCAGGAAGTAGAGCGCGCCCAGGGTCAGGCCGTTGAGCACGGTCGCGATGAAGCGCTTGTCCTGGCCGGTCAGCTGCCACCAGCCGGCGACCAGGCCCAGGCAGAAGACCGCCGCCGCCAGGACCGCCGCCAGCACCGCCCCGCCGACGCGCAGTTGCCGCCGCGTCAGCGGCAGCGGACGCGGCGCCAGGGGCTGGCGGTCCAGCACAGGGTCTCGGGCGACGTCGGCCAAGCGGCGCGCCTCAGCTCGCCCAGCGGATCTGGCGGCTCTGGGAGGAGACCTCCGGCGTCCGGTGGAACTGGCCGTCCTTCATGACCGCCAGGATCCGCTTCTTGTCCTGGAGCACGCGGATGTTCGACAGCGGGTCGCCGTCGACCAGGATCAGGTCGGCCAGGAAGCCTTCGCGGACCTGGCCGAGCTCGTCGGGCCGGCCCATGATCGCGGCGCCGTGGCGGGTCGCCGAGACGATCGCCTCCATCGGCGACATGCCGACCATCTCGACGAAGTACTGCAGGTCCTTGGCGTTGTCGCCGTGCGGCATCCAGGCGAAGCCGTAGTCGCCGCCCGGCAGCACGCGGATGCCCCGGCGGTGCATCTTGCGCATGGTCTCGACCGCGGCCTCGAGCTCGCGCTTGTACATCAGCCCGAGCGGCCCCTCGGGCGCAATGCCCCAGGGCCCGGCGTTGGCCGAGGTGTTGATCAGCCAGCCGAGGCCGGGGGCGACGAAGAAGCGGTCCTTGTTGGCCTCCAGCAGGTCCAGGGCCTCCTCGTCGGCGAAGGAGGCGTGGTAGACGATCTCGACGCCGTGCCGGACGCACATCTTGATCGATTCCGCCGAGCGCGCGTGGGCGCAGACGCGCTTGCCGCGGCGCTTGGCCTCCTCGACCGCGGTCGCGCACTCCTCGTCGGTCATCGGCGTCTCCTCGGCGCCGACGCCGGCGATCTCCTCGCCCGAGAGGTTCAGCTTCAGCAGGTCGACGCCGTACTTGATGAACTGGCGCACCGTGCGGCGCATCTCCTCGGCGCCGCTGATCACGGCGGCGAAGGAGAGCTGCGGGATCTCGATGTGCGGCGGCGCGGTGTCGCCGAGCCCGCCCAGGGTGGCGATCTCCTGGCTGTTGGCCAGGTAGCGCGGGCCCGGGATGGCACCGGCGTTGATGGCGTTGCGGATCACCACGTCGAGCCGCGCCTTGGCCGAGGCGGCGCCGACGGCGCTGGTGAAGCCCCAGTCGATGTAGGTCTTGGCAACGCCGGCGGCGTAGAGCGTGTGCTCCTCCGGCGGCATCCGGTAGATCTCGTCGAGGCTGCCCTGGTTGTTCCAGCTGAAGTGGGCGTGGGCGTCGCACAGGCCCGGCATCAGGGTGGCGCCGGCGCCGTCGATGACGGTCTGGCCGCCGCCCGATCCGTTGCCGGCGCCGCGGCCGCCCATGCCGTAGCCGCCGCGGCTGACCCGCTTGATGCGGTTGCCCTGGACCAGCACCTCGCCGGTCGCCGGCTGGTCGCCGCTGCCGTCGAGGATGCGAACATTCGTGAAGAGAACCTCGGCCATGCCATCCTCCCTTCGCGCGCCGCGGCGCGCCTTTCGCCTCCGCGCGCCCCGGGCGCGCTTTCGGCCGTTGTTCGTGCCGGTCTGACGCCGGCTTGCCTGCACCGCGCCCGAGCGGGCGCGCCTCGTCGCGGCCGGGGCTAGCGCGCCCGGGCCAGGAAGTCGCCCAGTTCGCGGCTGCATTCGGCCGCCTTCTCGATCGGCGTCCAGTGGCCGCAGCGGCTCAGCACCGTGGCCCGGCTGTCCTTGAGCGCCGAGTCCAGCGCGCGCAGCGTCGCCGGCGGCGCCACCTTGTCCTCGTCGCCGGTGACCAGGAGCACCGGGCAGCCGATCAGCGACAGGTCGGCGGCCCGCGCCCCGGCGAGCGCCTCGCAGGTCGCGCCGTAGCCCTCGCCCGGCTGGCGCATCAGGCTCTCGCGCACGAAGGCCGCGGCGACCGGGTTGTCGCTGCGCGTCGCCGCCGCGGTGCCGGCCTGGAGCGTCGCCTCGGCGATCTCGGCCATGCCCTCGCGGCGCGCCTTGGCGCCGCGCTCCTCGAGCGCCGCGCGGGCCGCCTCCGGCGGCTCGGGAAAGGCGCCGAACAGCGCCAGGCTGCGGACCAGCGAGGGCCGGCGCGCCGCCAGGTGCTGGCAGAGGATGGTGCCCATCGAGTGGCCGACCAGGTGCGCACGGCCGGCGCCGAGCACGCCCAGCAGCTTCTCCAGCGTCTCGACCAGGCTCTCGATCGTGAGCTTCGCCCCGGCCCCGCCGCCGAGCGGCGAGCGGCCGGAGCCCGGCAGGTCGGGCCGGATCATCCGGTAGCGGCCGGCGAGCGCCATGACCTGCGGCGTCCAGCTGTTCGAGGTGCCCCCCAGTCCGTGGACGAAGAGCACGGGATCGCCGGCGCCCTCGACCTCGACCGCCAGGCCCTCGATGACCTGCGTGCTCACGCCACGGCCTCGGCGGCCGGCCGGGCGGCGGCCCGGGCATCGTAGGCGACGACCGGGTTCTCCAGCTCGCCGATGCCCTCGATCTCGATGCGTACCCGGTCGCCGGCCTGGAGGTAGCGCGGCGGGTCGAAGCCGATGCCGACGCCGGCGGGCGTGCCGGTCGCGATCAGGTCGCCCGGCCGCAGGGTGATGCCCTGGGAGATCGTCTCGATCAGGGTCGGCACGTCGAAGATCAGCTGCTTCATGGCGGCTTCCTGGCGCAGCTCGCCGTTCACCCAGCAGCGGATCCTGGCCTCCTCCAGGTCGAAGGCGTCGGCCGTGGTGGCGACCGGCGCCATCGGGCAGAAGCCGTCCTGGGACTTGCCGATCAGCCACTGGCTGTGGCGGCCCTGGAGGTCGCGGGCCGTGACGTCGTTGACGATGGTGTAGCCCCAGACGTGGTCCAGGGCCTCGGCGCGGGAGATCGCGCGCCCGCCGCGGCCGATGATGACCGCCAGCTCGGCCTCGTAGTCGATCGCCGAGGACACCCTGGGGTCGACGGGGATGCCGGCGCCGTGCGGCACGACGCACTCGGGCAGCTTGGAGAAGACGATCGGCGCCTTCGGCACGGAGCCGGCGGCGGCGCTGGAATCGAAGCCGCTGCGGGCGAACTCCTCGGCATGCTCGAAGTAGTTCTTGCCGACGCAGAAGAGGTTGCGCACCGGCCGCGGCACCGCCGGCAGCGGGCTGAGGGCCGCCGTCTCGAGGCTCTCGCCGGTCTCGCGCAGCGGCAGGCCGGCCAGCTCGCGCTCGACCAGGGCAAGGACGCCGCGCGCCGCCTCGGCAGCGGTCAGCTCGAGCGGACGGACCTGGGCCGCGTCTTCCGACAGGCGGCCGATGCCGACCGCCCCGGCCCGCTCGTAAACGACGTAGCGCATGTCACCTCCCCTGGGCGAGGGATCGCGGACGACCGGTGTCGCGCCCCTCGTCTAAACCAATTGATCCAATCGTGAACCAATCGGTGCTTTCGTTGCCCGAATACTCCAGGGGAGCGGAATATCTGTCAACGAGATTCCGACGATCCACAACTTCATTGCGGCAGGCTGGTGATTGGATCAGGATGGGTCCAGTGCAAAGGACAGCCCATGACCGACCTCCTGCTCGGCCGCTCCGCCACCCTCGTGCTCGAAGGCGTTCGCCAGCGGATTCGCGCCGGCGAGCTGCGGGAGGGTGCGCAGCTGCCGGCCGAGCGCGACCTGGCGGCCCTCTTCGGAGTCGCCCGCAACACGGTGCGCCAGGCGCTCGAGCGCCTGGAGAGCGAGGGCGTGCTGGTCCGCCAGGTCGGCCGCGGCACCTTCGTGCGCCAGGGCGTGCGCGAGGGACTGAACGAGCGTGAGCCGGCGAGCGCGGCCCCGGCCGCGGTGACGCTCAGCCAGCGCATGCGCGAGGCCAGCCCGGCCGACCTGATGGAGGTGCGGCTGATCATCGAGCCGCAGGCTGCCGCGCTCGCCGCCAACCGCGCCAGCTCCACCGATCTCGAGCGGATCCGGGAGGCGCTGCGCCACTCGATCGCGGCGCGGGGCCTGGCCGAGTTCGAGCATTGGGACGCCCAGCTCCACCTGCGCGTCTTCGAGGCGACCAAGAACGCCGTGCTGATCGACTACTGCCGGGCGATCAACCGGGTGCGCGACGAGCCGGCCTGGTACCAGCTGAAGAAGCGCACCGTGACGCTGGAGCTGCGCACCGTCTACGACCGCCAGCACGGCACCCTGGTCGAGGCGCTCGCCGACCACGACCCCGAGGCGACGCGCACCGCCATGCGCGAGCATCTGCTCCGGGTCAGCCGCAACCTGCTCGGCGAGGGCTGACCGGAACGCTCCCGGCGCCGCCCCTCGCCTGTGTCGTTTCCTCCGCCGCCAACTCGTCATCCTCCCCCTCTTCGTCATCCCCGTGAAAACGGGGATCCATGGAGACTCGCCGCCGCCCTTAGGCCTGCCGAGTCAGCTCTGCCGCGCCTCCCTATGGATCCCCGTTTTCACGGGGATGACGGGGAGAAGGCCGGGATGACGAGGGAGAAATCGGGATTGACGAGGAGGAGGCGTGGGTGACGGCTCAGATGATCTCGAAGTAGCGCTGCAGCTCCCAGTCCGTGATCGCCTTGCGGAACTCACGCTCCTCCCACTCGCGCGACTGGGCGTAGTGCTCGACGAAGGCGTCGCCGAAGAGCTCGCGCGCCGCCTTGGAGCGGCGCAGCCGGCCGGCCGCCTCGATCAGGGTCGCCGGCAGGCGCTGGCTCGCCGGCGGCTTGCGCTCGTAGGCGTTGCCCTGGAGCGGCGCGCTCGGCTCGATGCGCTGCTCGATGCCCCACAGGCCCGAGCCGATCGCCGCGGCGAGCGCGATGTAGGGATTGATGTCGGCGGCGGCGATCCGGTACTCGACGCGCTGCGCCTTGGGCGCGCCGGGGATGGCGCGCAGGGCGCAGGTCCGGTTCTCGATGCCCCAGGTCGCCGAGGTCGGCGCCCAGAAGCCGGGGATCAGGCGGCTGTAGCTGTTGACCGTGCCGGCGATCATCGAGAGCAGCTCGGGCATCAGGGCCTGCTGGCCGCCGATGAACCAGCGCATGGTGTCGGAGATGTTCGAGGGCTTGGAGGGGTCGTGGAAGACCGCCTCGCCGTCCCTGCCCTTCAGCGAGATGTGGATGTGGCCCGACTGGCCGGCCCAGTCCGGCGACCACTTGGCCATGAAGGTCGCCATCCAGCCGAGGCGCTGCGCCAGCACCTTGGTGAAGGTCTTGAAGAGCGCCGCCTTGTCGGCCGCGGCCAGCGCCTCGTCGTGGAGCAGCGCCGCCTCGAGCACGCCGGGCCCGGTCTCGGTATGCAGGCCCTCGATCGGCATGTCCATGGCCGAGCAGAAGGACAGCAGCTCGGCGTAGAACTCGGCATGCACCGAACTGCGCAGCATCGAGTAGCCGTAGTAGCCGGGGGTGATGCTCGCGAGGTTGCGGTAGTTCTTCTCGCGCACCGAATGGGGCGTTTCCTCGAACAGGAAGAACTCGAACTCGCAGGCGGCGCTGGCGGTCAGCCCCAGGCCCTCGGCGCGCTTCAGGACCCGGCGCAGCAGGCCGCGCGGACAGATCGTCTCGGCGCGCTCGGCGAACTCGGCCAGGAACAGCAGGGTCTCCGGCTCGAAGGGCAGCTCGCGGCAGGTCTCGGGCAGGATGCGCACCGTGGCGTCTGGATAGGCCGTGTGCCAGCCGGTGAAGGCCGCCGAATCGTAGAGCTGGTCGTTGCTGTCCCAGCCCAGCACGACGTCGCAGAAGCCGAAGCCGCCCTCCAGCGCCGACAGGAACTTGTCGCGCGCCATGTACTTGCCGCGCATGATCCCGTCGCCGTCGAACAGCCCGACCTTGAGGTACTTCAGATCGCGCTCCTCGACGATCGCGCGGGCGTCGGCGGCGCTCCTGATCTGTCTGGCATCCATCCCCCTGGCATCCATCCCCTGTTCTCTCCCCCTCGGATAGTACCGCCGGTCCCGGCTTCCGGGAGCGGCGAGACACGCGCCAGCGAGAAGATCACAGGCGCGCCGGAGCCGACAAGCCGTGCCGGAATAGTGTCTTCCGATTGGCGGGGCCGCGGGCGCGTGCGAAACGCGGATGGAACCGCTGCGAGAGACGCTGCGTTGCCAGGACACGTATCCGAACCGAGCGTTCACTAACCCTGGAGGTCGTCGTGCACGGCATCATCTATCTCGTCGGCCTGGTGGTCATCGTCCTGGCGATCCTTTCGCTCCTGGGACTCGGCTAAGGCCAGGCGCGGCGTCTTTCGCCGCCCGTTCATCGTTCAACCCGCCGCTGGCGCGACCCGGTCGTTCCCGGCGGCACACCGCAGCAGTCGGAAGGACCCCATTCCCATGGCCGCCACCCAAGGTTCCCAGGCCGCTCCGCAGGCCGCCGCCTCCCTGGCCGGCCGCGACGGCGATCATTCCAGCTACGTCGACTGGCCGGCGATCTTCGCCGGCGCCGTCGTCGCCTCCGCCCTCTTCCTGATCTTCGCCGCCTTCGGCAGCGCCATCGGCCTGTCGATCGTCGATTTCGACGAAGGCACCCCGGGCACCTTCCTGATCATCGCCATGGGCCTGTGGAGCCTCTGGACGATCGGCTCCAGCTACATGGCCGGCGCCTACATCGCCGGCCGCCTGCGCCGCCGCCATGCCGGCGCGACGGAGCACGAGGCCGACGTCCGTGACGGCGCGCACGGCCTGGCGGTCTGGGGCGTGAGCATCCTGGTCGGCGCCTTCGTCCTCTCGGCCGGTGCCATGAGCACCGCGCGGATCGGCGCCGAGGCCGTCTCGGGTGCCGCCTCCAGTGCCGCCTCGGCCGCCGCCTCGCTCGACGAATCGACCTACCAGCGCTTCGCCGACAGCCTGCTCCGCCCCGGCGGCGAAGGCACCGGCACCGCGCCCCGGGCCGGCGCCGGGACCGCAGCCGATCGGGAGGCGTCCGGTGCCGAGGTCGGACGGATCCTCTCGGCCGCCGAGGACGGTACCCTGGGCGAGGACGACAGCGAGTATCTGGCGTCGCTCGTCGCCCAGCGGACGGGGATGAGCGAGGAGGAGGCCCAGGCGCGTGTCGAGGAAGTCGCCGGTCAGCTTCAGGCCGCCGAGCAGCAGGCGATCGAGGCCGCCGAGGCCGCGCGCCAGATGGCCGTCCTCGCCGCCTTCATCGCCGCGGCCTCGCTGCTGGTCGCCGCCGCCGGCAGCTGGTGGGCCGCCGGCATGGGCGGGCAGCATCGCGACGAGCAGACCGTCTTGGCCCTGTTCGGACGCCGCCGCTAGCATCGGGAGAGACCTATGCCGCTACTCATACTCTGGCTGCTCGGCCTGCCGCTGGGCATCGTGCTGATCCTGGCGCTGCTGACCTGAGGCGGTCACCCGGATCGGAATCGAGCAGAGGGCGTCCTTCGGGACGCCCTTTGCGCATCGGGTCTTCCGCTCGCCGCCGGCAGCCTCTATAGGCGCGGACGCCATGACCCGCTGCCTGCTCACCGAAGCGATCCATCCGGAAGGCGTCGCGCGCCTGGAGGCGGCCGGCCTCGAGGTCGAGCAGTTGCCCCGGGCCGAGCGTGGGCTGCTCGCCGAGGCCTTGCCGCGCGCCGAGGCGGCGATCACCCGCCTGCTCGGCCTGACCGCCCAGGAGATCGCCGGCGCCGGCCGCCTGCGGGTGATCGGCAAGCACGGCGTCGGCTTCGATATGATCGACGTCGCTGCCGCCGCCCGGCGCGGCATCCCCGTCGTCTTCACGCCCGGCGCCAACGCGCGCAGCGTCGCCGAGGCCGCCCTGGCCCTGCTCTTCGCCCTGGCCCGCGACCTGGTGCCGGCCGACCGCGCGCTGCGCGCCGGCGAGGCCGACTACAAGCGCCGGGCGCGGCCGCGCGAGCTGGCCGGCCTGACCCTGGGCGTGCTCGGCTACGGCGCCATCGGCAGCCGCCTGGCCGGCCTCGCCGCCGCGCTCGGGCTGCGGGTCGAGGTCTGGGCGCGGCCCGAGCGCGCCGCGGCCATCGCCGCCGACGGCCACCGGCCCATCGCCGGCCTCGACCAGCTGCTCGCCCGCGCCGACGCCGTCTCGCTGCACCTGCCGCTGACGGGGGAGACGCGCGGCCTGATTTCGGCCGAGCGGCTCGCCCTGATGAAGCCGGAGGCTTTTCTGATCAACACGAGCCGTGGCGGTCTGGTCGACGAGGCCGCGCTCGCCGCGGCGCTGACCGCGGGCCGGCTCGCCGGCGCCGGGCTGGACGACCTGACGCCGGAAATGGCAACCCCCGGCTCGCCGCTGCTGCGCGCGCCCAACTGCCTGGTCAGTCCCCACACCGCGGCCTCGACCGACGGCGCCCTCAAGGCGATGAGCCTGGCCTGCGTCGAGCAGGTCCTGGCGGTGCTCGAGGGTCGGCGCCCGCCGCACCTCGCGCAGCCCGCGGTCTGGCCCGAGGGCGCGCCCGGGCCGGCGCCGACAGCCGCCTAAGGGCCGCAAGGGAGTACTGCGCGGCGGGGCGCCTACCCCGCCAGCCCGCTGAACAGGCCGAGCGGGTGGTGGGCCCGCGCCACGGAGACGATGAAGCCGTAGACCGCCAGGGCCGCGAGCCAGCAGCCGAGGCGCACCGCCCGCGGCCGCCCCTGCCGGAAGGCCAGGATGCCGAGCGCGATGTAGGCGACCAGCAGCAGCACCTTCACGGTCAGCCAGGCGTGCAGGAAGGGGTACTGCTCGACCAGGGTCGTCAGCAGGATCGCCGCCGCCAGCAGCAGCGTGTCGACGCTGTAGCTGAGATAGCGCAGCGGCGCCGCCCGCGGCCAGGCGAACCCCAGGTTCAGCGCCAGGCCGCGCAGCAGGAACAGGCCGCCGCTGGCGACGACCGCGACGATGTGGACGAGCCGGACCTCCGGATAGAGCTCGATCATGGCTCCGGCTCGACTCCGGCGAGCCGCCGCCCCTAGACGGTGCGCCCGCCGTCGACCGGGAGGACCACGCCGGTGACCAGCGAGGCCTCGTCGGAGGCGAGATAGAGCGCGGCGTTGGCGATGTCCTGGGGCTTGCTCATCCGGCCGATCGGGATGGTCGCCAGGAACTTCGCCCGGTTCTCCGGCGTGTCGGGCGCGCCCATGAAGGTCTCGAGCAGCGCCGTCTCGCCGATCACCGGGGCGATGCAGTTGACGCGGATGTTCTCGCCGGCGAGCTCGACCGCCATGGAGCGCGACAGCGTGTTCACCGCGCCCTTGGTCGCGTTGTACCAGCTGAGGCCGGCGCGCGGGCTGATGCCGGCGGTCGAGCCGACGTTCAGGATGACGCCGTGGCCCTGGGCGCGCATCACCGGCAGCGCCGCCTGGGCCATGTGATAGATCGACTTCACGTTGACCGCGAAGACCTTGTCGTAGCTGGCCTCGTCGACCTCCAGCATGGGCTGGTTGCGATGGCTCCAGCCGGCGTTGTTGACGACGATCCCGAGGCTGCCGAAGGCGGCGCGGCAGCGCTCGACGGCCGCGGCCACGGCGGGGCCTGAGGTGACGTCGCAGGCGATCGCGATCGCCCGCTCGCCGATCTCCCCGGCGACCCGCTCGGCACCGTCGCCGTTGAGGTCGAGAACCGCGACCCTGGCGCCCTCGCGCGCGAAGGTCCTGGCGATGGCCTCGCCGAAGCCCGAGGCCGCGCCGGTGACCAGTGCCGTCCTGTCCTGCAAGCGCATCCGTCTTTCCTGTCGATTGCTGGTTCTACTCCGCCCAGTTCTACAGCGAGCCGCGCCCGGCAATCACCCCCTATCGCCCCCCTTGTCGCCGGCGCGCCCCGGACGGAAACCTGGGGCAGGGGCGCGCGTTAGCCTGCGAAACCTGCGATAGTGCGCCGCGAGACACCGAGGGGAAGGCCTCCAGCATGACCGAGCGGGCATGAGCGAGCAGGATCCGGGCCGCTCCGGCGAGCTGCGGGCCGCCGTCGCGGAGGCGATCCGGGAGCACTGGGGCCTGTTCCTGTTCCAGGGCCTGGCCCTGATGCTGCTCGGCGTGATCGCCGCCGCTCTGCCCCAGGTCGCCAGCCTGGCGATCGCCGTCCTGGTCGGCACCCTCTTCCTGATCGGCGGCGTCGTCCGGCTGTTCGCCCTGCTCGGCAGCCGGCGCAGCCCCGGCCACCCCCTGTCGCTGCTGACCGCCGGCCTCGCCATCGCGCTCGGTCTCGTGTTGCTGCTCGAGCCGCTGCAGGGCGTCCTGACCCTGACGATCCTGCTGGCCGTGCTGTTCCTGGTCCAGGGCGCCGCCTCGATCTTCGTCGCCCTGGAATACCGCCGCCACCTGCGCAACTGGGGCTGGGTCCTGGTCAGCGGCCTCGTCGACCTGCTGCTCGCGGTGCTGATCTGGATCGGCTGGCCGGACAGCGCGGCCTGGGCGATCGGCCTGCTGGTCGGCCTCAGCATCTTCTTCCTCGGGCTCTCGCTGGTCATGACCGCGCTGGCGGCCCGCGCTCTCGGCAATCCCTGAGGGGCCGATTCCCCGGTCCCGTCACCCCCTAGGAGGAACCTCCCCATGGACACCGCTCTGCTCCACCCGATCATCGCGATCGTCGCCGGCATCCTGATCCTGATGAAGCCGGCCCTGCTCAGCTACATCGTCGCCATCTACCTGATCGTCATCGGCGTGCTGGAGCTGGCGGTGCTCCTCTGACGGAACGGCCCCTCTTTTCGTCATCACCCGGTCCGCGCCCACCGTCCCTCCCTCGTCGTCTCCGCGAAAGCGGGGACCCAGAGGAAGAGGTTGCCTTGCACGAGCCCGTCCGGGCCGCGCCCACCGCGCCGTTCTCTGGATCCCCGCTTTCGCGGGGATGACGGAAAGGGAGGGCGGGGATGACGAAAGGCGGGAGTGGGACAACGGGAAGAGGGGGCGAAGGGTCCGCCCCCGGGCCCTCACTCGCCGGCCCGGCGCAGCGGGGCCGGGACCGGCGGGACGGTCGAGGCGGCGGCCAGGGGCAGGGCGATACGGAAGCGGGCGCCGACTCCGCTGCCCGGCGGGCTGGCCGGCAGCAGCTCGAGCTCGCCGTTCATCTTGCGCGCGATCGCCCGGCTGATCGCGAGACCCAGGCCGGCGCCGACGTCGCGCGGCGGCGCCTGGGTCCAGGTCCGCGAAAACTTGGTGAAGATCCGCTCGCGCGCCTCGGCGGGCACGCCCTCGCCGTTGTCCTCGACGGTGACCTGGTAGAGCCCGCCGGCGATCCCGCTGCTCAGGCGCACGACCGGCGCCGGGCTGCGGTTATGCTTGATGGCGTTGGAGATGAGGTTGATGAAGACCTGCTCGAGCCGATCCTGGTGCGCCAGCACCCGGGCCGGGCCGCTGCGCGCGCCGAGCTCGAGGCGTGCGCCGGCTGCCGCGGCCATGCCGCGGCAGGTCGCGACGGCGCGCTCCAGCACCGCCTCGGCGTCGACCGGCTCCAGGCTCCAGCTCAGCTCGCCGCGCTCCAGGTGGCCGAGGTCGAGGATCTCGTCGAGCAGGCGCGTCAGGCGCAGCGTCTCGTCGTGGATGATCGACAGGAAGCGGGTCGCCTGCTCGCTCTCCAGGTCCCCGGTCTCGAGCAGGATCTCGGAGAAGGAGCGGATCGAGGCCATGGGCGTGCGCACCTCGTGGCTGACCTGGCTCAGGAAGTCGTCCTTCTGGGCGTCGAGCTGCTTCAGGCGCTCGTTGGCCTGGCGCAGCTGGCGCGCGGTCATCTGCAGCTGCTGGGACTTGTTCTCAAGCTGCTGGCTGTACTCGATGACCTGCTGCGTCTCGTCGACCAGGCGCATCATCTCGCCGAGGCTGATGGTCTCGCCGGTCACGACCTGGGAGATCATGACCCGCGCGGAGGCGGCGCCGATCGAGCCCGCGAACTCGCGCTCGAGCTGGGCGATGAATTCGGTGCTCGGGCGCGGCAACCCCTCCTCTATGCCCTGGCGCCGGGCGTAGTCGCGGAACAGACGGTGGGCCTGCTCGGCGCCGAGCACGCGCTGGGCCAGCACGAAGAGGTCGTCGATCGCCGCCGAGCGGTGGATGAAGCGCGACTCCTTGTCGGCGGGATTGCGGAAGACGTCGACGAAGAGCGTCGCCTGCAGGCGCTCCAGGGTGTTCTGCTCCCGGGCCAGGGAGATCAGGACGAAGAGACCGGCGTTGAGACTGAGGCTCCAGAACAGGGCGTGCACCAGCGGATCCATGCCCGCGGTGCCGAACAGCGCCTCGGGGCGCAGCAGCGACCAGCCCCAGGGCCCCTCGCTGAACAGGCTGGCCGGCAGCACGCCGCCGTCCTCGAAGCTCGGCAGCAGCAGGGTGTAGGCCCAGACCGCGAAGCCGGTGAGCAGGCCAACGAAGGCGCCCGCCTTGGAGGCCCGGTGCCAGTAGAGGCCGCCGATCATGCAGGGCAGGAACTGGGCGACGCCGGCGAAGGCGATCAGGCCGATCGCGGCCAGCGCGTCGGAGCGCGCGCTGAACAGGAAGTAGACGAAGCCGAGCGAGAGGATCAGCACGATCGAGACCCGCCGGCTGACCAGCAGCAGCTTCTTGACGTCGCCGCTGACCGCCGGCGACAGCCAGGACAGCCGCAGCGCGATCGGCATGACGATGTGGTTCGAGACCATGATCGAGAGCGCGATCGAGGCGACGATCACCATCGAAGTCGCCGAGGAGAAGCCGCCGATGAAGACCAGCAGCGAGAGCGCGCCCTGCCCGTGCAGCATCGGCAGGGTCAGCACGTACATGTCGGGGTTGGCGCTGGCCGGCAGGGTTGCGAGGCCGGTGATCGCGATCGGCAGGGTGAAGAGGCAGGTCAGGAACAGGTAGAGCGGGAACAGCCAGCCGGCGGTGCGCAGGTGCTCCTCGTCGGCGTTCTCGACGACGGTGATCTGGAACTGCCGCGGCAGGCAGACGATCGCCGTCGCCGACAGGAAGGTCAGTGCAACCCAGCGCGAACCGAAGACCTCGGCGCCGAGTACCGCCGGGGCGGTCGGCAGGGCGAAGACCTCGCCGATGCCGCCGCCGATCGCGAAGACGACGTAGAGCCCGACGGCGATCAGCGCGAACAGCTTGACCAGGGCCTCCAGCGCGATCGCCGCGACGACGCCGTGGTGGTGCTCGTTGGCGTCGATGTTGCGGGTCCCGAACAGGATCGTGAAGACGGCCATGCCGGCGGCGACCCAGAAGCCGGCGCGCAGGTCGAGGTCCGCCTCGGCGACGCCGAGCAGCTCGGTGTGGGTCGCCGAGGCGACGACCTGGAAGGAGGTCGTCACCGCCTTGAGCTGCAGCGCGATGTAGGGCGTCGTGCCGATCACCGCGATGACCGTGACCAGCACCGCCAGCGACATCGACTTGCCGTAGCGCGAGGAGATCATGTCGGCGATCGAGGAGGAGCGCTGGATCCGGCCGATGCGCACCAGCTTGCGCAGCAGGAACCACCAGCCGACGAAGACCAGGGTCGGCCCCAGGTAGATGGTGGCGAACTCCAGGCCGTTGCGCGCGGCCGAGCCGACCGCCCCGTAGAAGGTCCAGGAGGTGCAGTAGACCGAGATCGACAGGGTGTAGACGACCGGCGAGCGGACCAGGCCGAGCCAGCCGCGCCGCGAGCGCCGGTCGCTGACGTAGGCGACCAGGAACAGCAGCGCGACGTAGGCCAGCGCGGTCAGCAGCACGACGTTGGCCGAGAGCATCAGTCGGGCTCCGGATCGCTAGGCGGCGGCAGGTCCGGCAGCCGGCGCTCGCCGCGCGGCAGCCGCCGGGCGAGCAGCGCCGTCGCCAGGATCAGCGCCAGCCACACGCCGAAGACGTAGAGCACCAGCACCGGGATGCCGAACAGGCTGTACGGCCCGACGAAGAGGGAGATTACCGGCGGCATCAGCAGCCAGAGACCGAGCGCCAGCAGCGCCAGCATGCCCTCGCCGCCCCTGCGCGCCGTCCTCACCGGCCGGCCTTCCTCGCGGCGCCCCTCGTCGAACCGGGTCCCACGGCAGCCTCAGAGCCCCGCCAGGCGCTTGATGTTCTCGACCACCTCGCGGTTCGAGAAGGGCTTGGTGACGAAGGCGTCGGCGCCGAGCTGCTCGGCGGTCCTGCGGTCGCGCTCCTGCCCCTTGGCGGTCAGCACAAGTACCGGGATCCGGGCCAGGCGCGAATCCGCCTTGATCGCCTTGAGCACCTCGAAGCCGTTGCGCTTGGGCAGCATGACGTCGAGCACCAGCACGTCGGGCACCGAGGCGCGCAGCCAGTCCAGGGCGGCCTCGCCGTCGAAGACCGCCGCGACGCTCCAGCCCTCGCGGCGCAGGATGAAGCTCAGCGATTCGACGAGATTGGGCTCGTCCTCGGCGATCAAGACGTTGGCTGCCACGCGTTCCCCCTTCGCGAGCCGGCGAGGCGGCCCTTCTTTCCGTGCGGCCGTCGTTCATTGCGGCTTCGCGGGACCAGTGTAACCGCAAGGCGGCGGCCACGTAACGCCGACGTTCGAACCGCCTCGGCGCGCTACCCGCCGTCGCGCGGCCGCGGCGCCACGATCGGCGCCTCCGCGCGGTGCAGGCAGGCCGAGCGAGGACAGAGCCGGCAGGCCGGGCCGACCGGCGTCGCGCTCTGCGCCGCGGCCAGGTCGAGGCCGTCCGCGTAGACCGTACGGTCGGCATGGATCTCCTCGCAGGCCAGCATCACGGCGTGCAGGAAGGGCTGCTCCTGAAATGTCGCCGGCTGCTTGGTCACGGTGCGCGCGATGAAGAGGTAGCGCGAGCCGTCGGGAAAGGCGGCGAGCTGCCGGATCACCCGGCCCGGCGTCTGGAACGAGCCGTAGATCGCCCACAGCGGGCAGGCGTGGCCGTGGCGCGCCAGGGCGAGACCGGGCAGCGGGAAGCGCTTGGTGGTGAAGCCGGCCGGATTGGCGCGCAGGAAGGCGAAGGGCACGCCCTCCCGGCCTGGCCGTCGCAGCGTCACCAGGCGGTGACAGACCTGCTCGACCGAGGCATCGTAGCGCTGGCGCAGGAGCTCGACGTCGTAGCGCGTCCGGACGGCGTCGGCCTGGAAGCGTTCGTAGGGCAGCAGCAGGGTGCTCGCCAGATAGGAGGCGAGGGCGCGGAAGGCCTGGGCGCGCGCCGCCTTCGAGGTCAGGCGGGGATCGTCGGCCTCGCGCTCGATGACCTCCTCCCAGCCGAGCTCGGCGGCCAGGCGCGCGAGCTGGAAGCGGCGCGTCGAGATCGAGGCGTTGTCGAGGAACACCAGGTGGCGCTGTTCCTCGTCGAAGAAGCAGAGGTTGCGCCACCCCTCCTCGCTCGCCGGCCCGCGCCCGGCCTGCGCGACCTCGTGCGGCGGGCGGCTGACGACCCTGACCCCGTGGCGCGCGCCCAGGTACTCGATCAGCGCGCTCATCGGCGTATCGCCGCGGCCCTCGAGGGCGCGCGCCAGCTCGCGGCCGGCCGCCTCGAGCGGCTCGAAGTAGTTGCCGCGCTCGATGATGAAGTCCTCGACCTCCTCGCTGGCGGTCGCCGGGCGGGTGCGCGCCTGCTCGCTGTCGAAGAAGCCGGCAAGGCCCTGGGCGACTCCCGACAGGCGCAGGCTCTCCTCGGCCATGATCGCGATGAAGCGGCGCTGCTGCTCGGGCCCCAGATCCTCGACGCTCTGCAGGATCTCGGCGGTCGAGCGCAGCGTCGCCAGCTGGGTCAGGATCTGATGCACCGTGTCGCGCAGGAAGGGGTCGCGCTGGAGCTGCTCGGACAGCGCGCCGACGGCCTGGGACTGCTCGCGGTAGGCGCGGTGGAAGGCGAGCAGCGCCTGCGCCCAGCCCGGGTGGCGCGCGGCCAGGTCGCCCGCGGAGCGCTCGTCGAGCGTGCCGGCCAGGGAGCCGGCGCGGACCAGGGGCTCCGCCGCCAGCTCGACCAGCTCGTCGGCCAGGCGCCGCTCGCTGACGCCGGTCAGGGTGTCGGCCTCGAGCGCCAGCACCTCGGCGATGCGCCGCAGGAGGCGTCCGGCGATCGGCCGCTTGTTGTGCTCGATGAGGTTCATGTAGGAGGCCGAGATGCCGATCTCGCGCGCCGCCGCGACCTGGCTGAGCCCCAGCTCGCGGCGGCGCTCGCGGATCCTGAAACCGGTCAGCTGTCGTGTCATGCGCCCCCCTTGCGCGACCTCGACCCCGACGGTCCCGCCGCCGCCTTCTTGTCACAATTTTACAACGGCCGCAATCTTCACAACGGGGTATTTACAGAAGATCCAAGCAATTCCAGTATCTTATTGACTCATTTTCATTCGACGCCCAGCCTCTCGCCATAACAGCAGCCAGAACGAGACGACCCGCTCGCACGTGGTCGCAAGACCAAGTCGGCTCAACAACGGGAGGAGAAACGGCAATGTCAGTCTTCGACGGTAAGTTCGCCCGCCGCCGCGTCCTGCAGGGCGGCGCCCTGCTCGGCGCCGGCCTGGCCGCGCCGCTGGTCATGCGCCGGCGCGCCTGGGCCCAGGAGTTCCGCAACGACCCCGGCAACAATCCGAACGTCGTGTTCGGCTGGAACGTGCCGCAGACCGGCCCCTACGCCGACGAGGGCGCGGACGAGCTCAAGGCCTACCAGCTGGCCGTCAAGCACCTCAACGGCGAGGGCGACGGCGGCATGATCGGCACCATGAAGCCCTCGTCCCTGAAGGGCAACGGCGTGCTCGGCAAGAAGGTCACCTACGTGACCGGCGACACCCAGACCAAGTCCGACGCCGCCCGCGCCTCGGCCAAGCGCATGATCGAGAAGGACGGCGTCATCATGTTCTCCGGCGGCTCGTCCTCGGGCGTCGCCGTCGCCGTGCAGTCGCTGGCCCAGGAGATGGGCGTCGTCTTCATGTGCGGCCTGACGCACTCCAACGACACCACCGGCAAGGACAAGCGGCGCTACGGCTTCCGCCACTTCTTCAACGCCTACATGTC
>NZ_JBBDQW010000050.1:0-5267 GCF_040905785.1 Tistlia sp. | reverse complement strand
TCGATGTCGACGCCGGCGGTCGGCTCGTCGAGGACCAGCACCGGCGGGTTGTGGACCATCGCCTTGGCGACCATCAGGCGCCGGCGCATGCCGCCCGACAGGGTGCGGGTGTAGGCCTCGGCCTTGTCGGCGAGGCCGAGCATGGCGAGGATCTCCCGGGTCCGGCGCTCGCGCGGGGGCACGCCGTAGAGGCCGGCCTGCAGCTCCAGCATCTCGAAGGGCGTGAAGAAGGGGTCGATGTTGAGCTCCTGCGGCACGACTCCGATCGAGGCCCGCGCCTGGCGCGTCGCCCGGTCGATGTCGTTGTCCCAGATGCGCACGCTGCCGGCGGTCTTGGTGACCAGGCCGGCCATAATGTTGATCAGCGTCGACTTGCCGGCGCCGTTCGGGCCGAGCAGGCCGAACACGCAGCCGCGCGGGATCGCCAGGCTGACGTCGCTGAGCGCGGTCAGCGAGGCCGAGCGGCCGGCGGCGCGATAGGTCTTGGCGAGATGCTCGATCTCGACGGCGTTGACGGGCAGGCTCGCGGCGGCCGGATCGGCGGCCGCGGCCCTCAGCGTGGCGGTGTCTGGCATGGCGCCCTCTAGGTAAGCCGCGCCGGCCGGCGCGGCAAGCACGGGATTGGCGGCGGGCGACACCGCCTCGAATGAGGGGCCATTGATCGCCGGGAGCGAGCGGCTAATATCCCGCCTGACCGCAAGAGCGCCTCCAGCACAGCCCCCGAGGGAGTTTCCATGGCCGTCACCGCGCCCCCGAGCGACGCCCCCGAGACCGTCACCGCCGAGGAGGAGGTCGTCGCCTGCGACGGCGGCGGCGGCGCGCTCGGCCATCCCAAGGTGTGGCTCAACATGCAGGGCCGCGGCACCGTCGACTGCCCCTACTGCGACAAGCGCTTCGTCCTGAGGGAGGGCGCGGGCGGCGGCGGCCACTGAGCCGAGCGGCTCGACTCCGCCGCCCGCCGAGGCCATTCTTCGGGCATGACCGACACCCTGACTTCCGAGCCGCGCGCGGGCGCTGGAAAGCCGCCGTACCGCCACCTCTACCTGGTCGACGGCTCCGGCTACATCTTCCGCGCCTTCTTCGCGATCCCGCCGCGCATGACCTCGCACGGCCAGCACGTCAACGCCGCCTTCGGCTTCACCAACATGCTGATCAAGCTGCTGCGCGAGAGCGACGCGGACGGCATCGCGGTGATCTTCGACGCCAGCGGCGTCTCCTTCCGCAACGACCTCTACCCGGCCTACAAGGCCCAGCGCGACGAGCCGCCGGCGGAGCTGGTGCCACAGTTCCAGATGATCCGCGAGGCGACCCGCGCCTTCAACCTGCCCTGCATCGAGAAGGAGGGCTACGAGGCCGACGACATCATCGCGACCTACGCCCGTCTCGGCCGCGAGGCCGGCATCCAGGTCACCGTCGTCTCCTCCGACAAGGACCTGATGCAGCTGGTCGGCGGCGGCGTCTCCATGCTCGACCCGATCAAGAACCGCCCGATCGGCCTCGAGGAGGTGCGCGAGAAGTTCGGCGTCGCGCCGGACCGGGTCGTCGACGTCCAGGCGCTGGCCGGCGACCCGACCGACAACGTGCCGGGCGTGCCGGGCATCGGCATCAAGACCGCCGCCCAGCTGATCGCCGAGTACGGCGACCTGGAGTCGCTGCTCGCGCGCGCCGGCGAGATCAAGCAGCCGAAGCGCCGCGAGAAGCTGCTCGAGCACGCCGAGGAGGCGCGCCTCTCGCTCAAGCTGGTGACCCTCTGCGACACGGTCCCGCTGGAGGAGGCGCTGGACGGCTTCGGCCTGAGGGAGCCCGACCCCGAGACCCTCAAGGACTTCCTGGAGCGCCACGAGTTCCGCTCGATCCTCAACCGCCTGGCCGACAAGCTGGGCGACGTCGTGCCCGACGAGAAGGAGGCCGGCAAGGGTCGGCCGCTGCCCCTGGCGCCCGCGAGCTCGGCACCCGCGGCGCCTGCGCCGGCGGGGAGCCCGGCCGCGGAGAGCCTGCCCGCGCCCTATCCCCTGGTGCGCAGCGAGGCCGAGCTCGAGGTCTGGATCGCCGAGGCGCTGGAGCAGGGCGTGGTCGCCGTCGACACCGAGACGACCAGCCTGGATCCGGACAAGGCCGAGCTGGTCGGGATCTCGCTGGCGACCGCGCCCGGGCGCGCCTGCTACGTCCCGCTCGGCCACCGCACGCTGAGCGAAGGCGAGGCCGACCTGCTGAGCACGCCGGAGCAGGTCGGCGGCATCCTGGTCGACGGCCAGGTCGAGATCTCCCGCGCGCTCGAGCTGCTGCGCCCGCTGCTCGCCGACCCGACGGTGCTCAAGGTCGCCCAGAACCTGAAGTACGACCGGCGCGTCCTGGCCCGCCACGGCGTCGAGGTCAGCCCGGCCGACGACACCATGCTGCTGTCCTACGTCCTGGAGGGCGGGCTGCACGGCCACGGCATGGACGAGCTCAGCGAGCTGCACCTCGGCCGCAAGCCGATCCCCTACAAGGCGGTCTGCGGCAGCGGCAAGGCGCAGATCACCTTCGACCGGGTCGAGCTGCAGAAGGCCTGCGACTACGCCGCCGAGGACGCCGACATCACCCTGCAGCTCTGGCAGGTGCTCAAGCCGCAGCTGGCGACCAAGCGCCTGGCCAGCGTCTACGAGGTCATGGAGCGGCCGCTGATCCCGGTGCTGGCCGAGATGGAGCGGGCCGGCATCAAGGTCGACGCCGGCATCCTGCGGCGCATGTCGAACGACTTCGCCGGCCGCCTGGAGACCCTGGAGGAGGAGATCTACCGGCTGGCCGGGCGGCGCTTCACGATCGGCAGCCCGAAGCAGCTCGGCGAGGTCCTGTTCGACGAGCTCGGCCTCGCCGGCCAGGGCCGCAAGGGCAAGTCGGGCGCGCTCTCGACCGGCGCCGACGTGCTGGAGCAGCTGGCGGCGCAGGGCCACGAGCTGCCGCGCAAGGTGCTCGACTGGCGCCAGCTGGCCAAGCTCAAGTCGACCTACACCGACGCCCTGCAGGGCCAGATCGGCGCCGACGGCCGGGTCCACACCAGCTACAGTCAGGCGGTGGCCTCGACCGGGCGGCTGTCCTCGACCGACCCCAACCTGCAGAACATCCCGATCCGCACCGAGGAGGGCCGCAAGATCCGCTCGGCCTTCGTCGCCGAGCCGGGCCACACCCTGCTGTCGGTCGACTACAGCCAGATCGAGCTGCGCCTGGCCGCCGACATCGCCGGCGTCGAGGCGCTGCGCCAGGCCTTCGCCGAGGGCCACGACATCCACGCCATGACCGCCAGCCAGGTCTTCGGCGTGCCGCTTGACCAGATGGACGCCGCGACCCGGCGCAAGGCCAAGGCGATCAACTTCGGCATCATCTACGGCATCTCGGCCTTCGGCCTGGCCCAGAACCTGGGCATCGAGCAGGGCGAGGCGCGGGCCTACATCGCCGCCTACTTCGAGCGCTTCCCCGGCATCCGCGACTACATGGACCGGATGAAGGCCGAGGCCAAGGACAAGGGCTACGTCACCACGCTGTTCGGCCGGCGCATCCACGTGCCGGCGCTGCTCGAGAAGAATCCGGCGCGCCGCCAGTTCGGCGAGCGCGCCGCGATCAACGCGCCGATCCAGGGCACCGCCGCCGACATCATCAAGCGCGCCATGATCCGCGTGCCGCCGGCGCTCGAGCGCGCCGGTCTGCGCGGCCGCATGCTGCTGCAGGTCCACGACGAGCTGCTGTTCGAGGTGCCCGACGCCGAGCTCGAGGAGACCGCGGCCCTGGTCAAGGAGGTCATGGAGGGTGCCGCCGCGCCGGTCGTGAACCTCTCGGTGCCGCTGGTCGCCGACGTCGGCCGCGGCCTGAGCTGGGCCGAGGCACACTGAGGGCGGCGTTCCGCTCCGCGCGCCTGCGTGGTTCGCCCTTCGACAGGCTCAGGGTGAAGAGCTCACCAAGAAGCGCGCCCGAGGCCTGCGCCAGTCCCCTCCGCCGCTTCATGGTGAGCTTGTCGAACCATGCAAGCGTGGGGGCACGGACCACGGGGTGGGACGGCCGCGTCGCCATCACCTTCTCGCGAGGCGGCTTCCGCCGTCGTCGGCGCGCGGCATAATCGTCTTCCGAGCTCTGCGACCGGAGGAGACTTCCCGATGCCCGACAGCGCGCCCATCGCCCGAACCGACGCCATCCCCCGCGACCCGCAGCGCCGCCGCCTGCTCGGCGGGCTCGCGGCCCTGCCGCTGGCGCCCTCGCTGGCGGCGATCCTGGCGGACCCCAGGCTGGCCGCGGCGGCCGCGGCCGGCACCGAGAGCGTGACCATCACGACCCGCGACGGCCGCGAGGTTTCCGGCGCGCTCGCCGTTCCGGCCGAGACGCCGGCGCCGGCTGTGTTGCTGATCCACGAGTGGTGGGGCCTCAACGACCAGATCAAGGCGATGGCCGCGGAGTTCGCCGCGGCCGGCTACCTGGCGCTGGCCGTCGACCTCTACGGCGGCGAGGTCGCCGGCACGCCGGACGAGGCCAAGGCGCTGATGTCGGCGGTCGAGGAGCCGGCGGCGACCGACACCCTGGCGTCCTGGATCGCCTGGCTGAAGGACCACGGCGACTCGACCGGCAAGGTCGGCGCGGTCGGCTGGTGCTTCGGCGGCGGCTGGGCGCTCAACGCCTCGCTGGCCGCGCCGGTCGAGGCGACCGTCGTCTACTACGGCCGGGTCAACAAGACCGCCGGGGAGCTGGCCAGCCTGGAGAGCCCGGTGCTCGGCCACTTCGCGACCGAGGACAAGTTCATCAACCGCGAGATGGTCGACGGCTTCGAGTCGGCGATGGACGAAGCCGGCAAGGACTACACGACCCACTGGTACGAGGCCGACCACGCCTTCGCCAACCCGACCGGCGCGCGCTACGACGAGGCCGACGCCGCCGAGGCGTGGGAGCGGACGAAGGCCTTCCTGGCCGAGCACCTGGAGGGGTAGGCGGCCGCGTCCGCGCCCCCACGCTTGCATGGTTCGACAAGCTCACCATGAAGCGACGGTTGGGTTGGCGTCCCAGTCGCTTCGTGGTGAGCTTGTCGAACCACGCAAGCGACGGCCTTGCCACCGCAAGGGGCGATTGGGTTGGCGCCCGGCCTCTCCGTCGCTTCGTGGTGAGCCCTTCACCCTGAGCCTGTCGAAGGGCGAACCACGCGAGCGCGACGGCCTCGCCGACGCAGGGGCATCGCTCCGACTCACTATGGATCCCCGCCTTCGCGCACTGGTGTCCGGGATTTGTGATGCGGCCTGAGTGTCATGAGA
>NZ_JBBDQW010000049.1:0-32620 GCF_040905785.1 Tistlia sp. | reverse complement strand
TGCCGCCCCAGCCGCTGCCCGGCTCGGCGACCTGGAAGTAGCGGCCCGGCGTCGAGCGGCGGCCGCGCACGCGGATTCCGGCCGGCGGCATGTCGAGGCAGCGCCCGGCCTGGTGCTCGGTCAGCACGCCGGTGATGTGGTCGTCGACGACGATGACCTCGTCGACCTCGCCGTGCCACTGCTGGGCGAAGATGCCCAGCGTCGCGGAGCCGCAGCCGACGCGCATGCGCTCCTCGGCGTGGCCGTCGACGACCGGCGCCCGGCCGGCCTGCACGACCACCCTCGAGCCGCCGTCGACGCTCAGCTCGACCGGCTCGCCGCTGCACAGGGCGAGCATGGTCCGGCAGGTCGCGTTGCCCTCCTTCTTGCTGCCGCCGGTCAGGTGGCGCACGCCGCCGAGCGAGAGCATCTGGGAGCCGTACTCGGCCGTGGTGACGTGGCCGACCGCCTCGCCGTCGGCGCGCACCGTCGCGGTCTCGGGGCCGAGGTGGCGGTCGGTGTCGATCTTCACCTTGACGCCGCAGTAGCTGAAGATGCCCTCGGTCACGACGGTGACGGTGTCGAGACCCTGGTACTGCGAGGCGACCAGGAAGGGCGCCGGCTTGTAGTCGGGATAGGTCGTGCCGCTGCCGATGCCGGTGACGAAGGTCTCGGCCTGCTTCAGGATGCGGCCGTCCCATTCGCGGTCGCCGTCCGGCCCGCCCTGGAAGGGGACCAGCTCGCCGCCGGCCTCGGCGACGCGCTGGGTCAGCACCAGCGGGTCGGTGCGGGTCAGCAGGCCTTCCAGGTTGGCGTAGCGGCCGCAGGCGCCGGCCTTGCCCGGCCGGATCCGGCACAGCACCGGGCAGGCGTCGCAGCGCACGATGCCCTCGGTGCCCTCCCGGGCGCCGAACTTCTGGTTCACGGGTGCGCCCGGTGCGCCGTTAGCCATGGCCGGCCTCCCTGATGAGCGCGCGCAGGCGGTGCGGCAGGGCCGGCGCCTGGCGCACGACGACGCCGGTCGCGTGGCGGATCGCGCCGAAGATCGCCGGCGCTGTCGGCACCAGCGCCGGCTCGCCGATGCCCTTGGCGCCGTAGGGGCCGAGCGGCTCGGGGTCCTCGACCAGGTGGATCTCGATCTCCGGGACGTCGCCGGCCGAGGGGATCAGGTAGTCGTGCAGGTTCTCGCTGCGGCCGGGCAGGTACTCCTCCATCAGGGCGAGGCCGATGCCCTGGGCGATGCCGCCCTGGATCTGGCCCTCGACCAGCAGCGGGTTGACCGCCCGCCCGACGTCGTGGGCGGCGACGATGCGATGCAGCCGCACGGTGCCGAGGTCGAGGTCGACCGAGAGGTCGGCGAGCTGGGCGGCGAAGCCGTAGGTCGCGTAGGGCGTGCCCTGACCCTTGTCGTCGAGCGGCGTCGTCGGCGGGTCGAAGCGGCCCCGGCCCTCCAGGTCGGCCTCCAGCCGGTCGAGCGCGATGCTGCGGACATGGCCGCCTTCGCGGACCTCGAGGGTGCCGCCGCCGAGCGCCAGCGTCGCATCGGGGCCGGCGTTGGCGAGGCGCAGGATCTGCGCGCGCAGATCCTGCCCCGCGAGCTCGGCGGCCTTGCCCGAGACGAAGGTCTGGCGCGAGGCCGACGTCTTGCCGGCGTCGGGCGTCAGGTCGGTGTCGCCGACGACCTGGCGGAAGGCCGCGACCGGCAGGCCGAGCGCATCGGCGCAAATCTGCAGCATCACCGTGGCCGAGCCCTGGCCGATGTCGACGGCGCCGTTGTAGAGCGTCAGGCCGCCCTGCCGGTCGAGCAGGAGGCGCATCTCCGAGGGGTTGGCCAGGGCCGTATTGCCGATGCCGTACCACATGCAGGCGACGCCGACGCCGCGCCGGCTGCGGCCGCGGGTCTCGGCGTTGAAGGACTCCGCCTCGCGCCGCAGGGCCTGCCAGCGCGGCCGCAGGCGCTCCAGGCATTCGGCGAGGCCGGCGGAATGCTCCAGCACCTGGCCGGTCGCCGTCGCCTGGCCGGGCCGGATCGCGTTCAGGTGCCGGATCTCGAGCGGGTCGAGGCCGAGCTGCGCGGCCAGGTCGTCGAGCAGGCACTCGTGGGCGATCGCCGCCTGCGGCACCCCGAAGCCGCGGAAGGCGCCGGCCGGCGGCCCGTTGCTGTAGAGCGCGCGGCTGACCACCCGGACGTTCGGCAGGTGGTAGGGGCCGCTGGCATGGACCGGCACGCGCCCGGCCACGGTCGGTCCCCAGGAGGCGTAGGCGCCGGTGTCGAAGTCGCCCTCGAAGTCGAGCGCGAGCAGACGGCCCTCGCCGTCGGCGGCGGCGCGCGCCGCGATCTCGGACGGATGGCGCTTGGTCGTGGAGGCCATCGACTCGGTGCGGCTGTAGGCCGTCCGGACCGCCCGCTCCAGCACCCAGGCCGCGACCGCCAGCAGCGGCTGGAAGGAAATGTCGAGCTTGCCGCCGAAGCCGCCGCCGCAGGCGCTCGGCCGGATCCGCACGGCCTCCGGCGCCAGGCCGAGCACGCGGGCGATCTCGTCGCGGTCCATGTAGGGGGTCTGCGTGCAGCCGTAGACCTCCAGGCGATCGCCGTGGCGCTCGGCATAGCCGGCCTCGGGCTCGAGGTAGGCGTGCTCGACGAAGCCGGTGCGCCAGGTGCCGGCAGCGACCGCTGCGGCCCCTGCGAAGGCCGTCTCCGGATCGCCCTTCTCGACGAAGCCGCGGATCAGCTCGTTGCCGGCGGCGAAGTCGTGGATCTGCGGCGCCCCGGGCGCCCGGGCCGCTGCGCAGCCGACGACCGGCTCCTCGGGGTGCCAGGTGATCGGGATCGCGGCCGCCGGGATCGCCTCGACCGTCGCGCGGTCGCCGACCAGGGCCAGGACGGCCTCGCCGCGGTAGCGCACGAAGCCCTCGGCGAATACCGGCTGGTCCTTGAGATGCGGATAGATGCCGAAGGAATTCTCGCCCGGCACGTCGGCGGCGCCCAGCACCCGCACCAGGCCGGGCCAGGCCGCCAGCAGGGGCGCCAGGTCGCCGACCTCGAAGCGGGCGCGCGCGTGCGGCGAGCGGATCGCGCGCAGCCACAGGGCATCCGCCGGGGCGCTGTCGGCGCCGAAGCGCTCGGCACCGGTCAGCTTGTCGGGGCCGTCGGCGCGCGGCAGGCGCCGGCCGACTTCGGGGCCGACTTCGGTGTCCTCGAAGGGCAGGTTGCTATCCGCCGGCAGGTGCGGGGCCGCGACCACGGCCTCGACGATCTTGCGGTAGCCGGTGCAGCGGCAGAGCACGCCGCCCAGCGCCTCCTCGGCCTCGGCCGCGCTCGGCTCGGGCACGCGGGCCAGCAGGTCGCTGGCGGCCATCAGCATGCCCGGCGTGCAGATGCCGCACTGCGCCGCGCCGTGGAGGTGGAAGGCCCGCTGCAGCCGGGACAGCCGGCCGTCCTCCGCCAGGCCCTCGACGGTCGTCACGCAGCGGCCGGCGGCCTGCGCGAGCGGCACCAGGCAGGCGCAGACCTGGCGGTCGTCGAGCAGCACCGTGCAGGCGCCGCAGTCGCCGGCGTCGCAGCCGACCTTGGTGCCGGTGAGGCCCAGCCCGTCGCGCAGCACCGTGCTGAGGCGCGCGAAGGGACCGGCCTCGAGGGCGACCGCTCGGCCATTGACGGTGAGCGTCACCGACCCGGCGGCGGTCGGGGCGCCGAGGCCGCTGTCGGGGCTCATGCCGCCGGCTCCAGCAGGTCGCCGGCCGGCGGCTCGCCGGCCAGCGCCGCGAGCGACCGGCGCACCAGCGTCACGGCCGCCTCGGCTCGGTAGGCGGCGCTGGCGCGCGCGTCGTCGATCGGCACCAGCCCGTCCAGATACCGGGCCTCCACGGCCTCGGCGAGGCCTGCGTCGCAGGGCCGGCCGACCAGCGCCGCCTCGAGCGTCGGCAGGCGCCGCGCCGCCGCGGAGCAGCTGCCGACGGCGATTCGCGCCGCCGCGACCCGTCCGTCCTCGACCTCCAGGGTCGCGGCGACCATGACGATCGAGATCACCAGGTAGCGCCGGGCCCCGAGCTTGAGGAAGGTCGAGCGCGCCACCGCCGCCGGCTTCGGGATCTCCAGCGCCACCACCAGCTCGTCGGGGCGGCGCGCGGTGCTGCGGTTGCCGAGGAGGAAGTCGGCGAGGGGCAGGCGCCGGCGGCCGGACAGGCTGGCCAGCTCGACGGCCGCATCCAGCGCCAGCAGCGCCGGCATGCCGTCGGCCGCCGGGGAGGCGTTGCAGAGGTTGCCGGCCAGGGTGCCGCGGTTCTGGATCTGGCGGCCGCCGACCTCACGGGCCGCGAGCCGCAGCCCCTCGAACCAGGCGGGCAGGCCGGCCTCGATCGTCTCGGTCCAGGTCGTCAGCGCGCCCAGGCGCCAGCAGGCCGCGCGCTCCTCGATGCCGCGCAGCTCGGCGAGCGCGGAGATGTCGAGCAGGTCGAGGTCGGGGGCCTGGTTCCAGGCGGCGAGGTTGGCCTGGGCGGGGTAGAGGTCGGTGCCGCCGGCCAGCGGCGTCAGGCGCCGGGCCGCCAAGGCCTCGAGGGCCCCGGCGAGCGCGTCAGGGCGCAGGTAGACCCCCATGCCGTCTCCCGATCCAGACCGCCGGCCGCGGTATCCCGAGCGACCCGCTCCGCCGACGATGCGCTGGATTGGAGCGGAAGCGGCGAGCCGGTGTCAAGCGCGCGCCGGATGGCACAAGGGTCGGTCGGCACAAGAGCATGACCGGCGCCGCCGCGGCGGCGTAGGATGGCGCTCCGCTTCACCTCGAGGACAGCCGTTGGCCGAGCACAGGCGTCACCAGGGGCGCACCCCGCGCCATCGCGGGCGCGGCCGCCCGTCGGGCGCAGCACCCGACGGCGGTGCCGTCGCCGCGGAGCCGGGCCGGCTGCTCGCGACGGCCGCGGAGCACTGGCCCGCCGACTGCGGGATCGTCGCCGGCGTGTCGCGCAACCGCTGTCTGGTCCTGCTGGGCGGGCAGGCGGTCTCCTGCGCGCTGGCACCCGAGCTGCGTCACCAGGGCCTGAGCCTGGCGGTGGGCGACCGGGTGGCGCTGGAGGCCTCCGGCTCGGAGAGCCGCGTCACCGCGATCCTGCCGCGCCGCAGCGAGCTGGTGCGCCAGCGAGAGGACCGCTCGCGGCGCCTGGCCGCGGGGCAGGGGCGGCAGGTCCTGGCCGCCAACGTCGATCTGGCGGTGGTGGTCGCGGCCAAGCGTAAGCCGCCCTTCCACCCGCGGCTGCTCGACCGCTACCTGGTGATGTGCCGCGCCGGCGGCGTCGATCCGCTGATCTGCCTGAACAAGGCCGACCTGCCGGGGCCGGACCCGGACCTCGGCCTCTACGAGGGGTTGGGCGTGCCCTCGGTCCTGGCCTCGGCCGCGACCGGCCTTGGGCTGCAGGAGCTGCGCCAGCACCTGCGCGGCCGCACCGGCGTCCTGGTCGGGCACAGCGGCGTCGGCAAGTCCTCGCTGCTCAACGCCCTGCTCGGCGAGGAGGCGGCGGTCGTCGGCGAGCTCGGCCGCGAGGGCCGGCGCGGCCGCCACACCACCACGGCTTCCAGCCTGCACGACCTGGGCGAGGGCAGCTGGCTGATCGACTCGCCGGGCATCCGCTCCTGGGGCCTCTCGGAGATCGACCGCGAATCGCTGCGGGACTACTTCCCGGAGTTCGCCGAGCTGGCGCCCGCCTGCCGCTACCGTGACTGCAACCACACGGTCGAGCCCGACTGCGCCGTCCTTGCCGCGGTCGAGGCCGGGGAGATCCCGCGAGCGCGCTACGACAGCTACCGGCGCCTCTACGAGGAGGCGGAGAGCTGACGGCGCCGAGAACCTCAAGAAAGCGGGCATCTCGGCAACAGGGCTGCGCTCGCCGCCGCCGCCAGCGCAGGGTGGCGGAGGTCGTCGCCTCGGGCGGCTTCAGCCGAATCCGCCGCGCCGCGGAGACGCCCGTCGACAGGGTGCTGGAGGCGGGCCTAGTTGCCGCCCCGGCACCTGGTTCAAGCTTTACGGGGCAGGCCGTAAATCACGCAGCCGCGATCTCCAGTGATCACGATCCGGTTACTATAGTTCCAGAAATAACGGCTCTCTCACCCGGTCGTGATCCCGATTGAGGACCATGTGAATTCCGTCCGGGGTCTCCGAGTGTTTAGGTCTGGGGTGTCGCTTCCATCCCTTAGCAGACGGAGAACGGACTCATGAACAAGCTGTCCCTGACCGCCCTCGGCGTTTCGGCCGCCCTCGCCACCGCGATCGCCGGCGCCGCCCTGGCGCCCACCGCCCAGGCCGAGGAGGTCAAGTGCTACGGCGTCGCCAAGGCGGGCGAGAACGACTGTGCCAACCAGGCGGCCGGCCACTCCTGCGCGGGCCAATCAAAGGTCGACTACCACGGCATGGACTTCAAGGCGGTCGAGAAGGCCGCCTGCATGGAGATGGGCGGCAAGGAGGAGCCCTTCGAGGGCGTGAACGACAACGTCAAGTCCTAGTCGGGCGCCAAGCCCGGTCCGGCCCGCCCTCATGCATTCGGCCCCTCCGACGAAGCCCCGCGCGGGCCCGCTTCCGGCCCGCGCGGGGATCGGCCTGCGGCACCGCCACCTGCCCGACTTCCTGCGCGGGCAGCCGGCGGCGGCCTGGCTGGAGGTGCACAGCGAGAACTATCTCGTGGAGGGCGGGCCGCGCCTGGCGCAGCTGGAGCGAATCCGGGCCGACTACCCGCTGTCCTGCCACGGCGTCGGCCTGTCGCTCGGCTCCGCCGAGGGACTGGATCCCGCGCACCTGGCCAGCCTGCGCCAGCTCTACGACCGTTTCGAGCCGGGGCTGGTCTCCGACCACCTGTCCTGGTCGGTGGCCGGCGGCGTCTACGCCAGCGACCTGCTGCCCCTGCCGATGACCGAGGCGGCGCTCGAGGTCGTCGTCGACAACCTGGACCGGGCGCAGGAGGCGCTGGGCCGTCGGCTTGCCGTCGAGAACCCCTCGAACTACGTCGCCTTCGCCGCCTCGACGATCCCCGAGGCCGAGTTCCTGGCCGAGCTGGTGCGCCGCACCGGCTGCGCCCTGTTGCTCGATGTCAACAACCTCTACGTCTGCCGGCACAACCTCGGGCTCGACCCGGCGGCTTGGCTGGCGCGCATCCCCGGCGAGGCGGTCGCCGAGATCCACTTGGCCGGCCACGCGCGCCTGGAGGTCGAGGGCCGGCCGCTGCTGGTCGACGACCACGGCAGCCGCGTCGCCGAGCCGGTCTGGCGGCTCTACGGCGAGGCGCTGCGCCGCCTCGGCCCGCGCCCGACGCTGATCGAATGGGACACGGCCCTGCCGCCGCTGGAGGTCCTGCTGGCCGAGGCCGAGCATGCCCAGGGCTGCCTGGACGCCTGCGCGGCGAGGCCGGCCGCGTGCGAGGCCGCCCATGCCGGCTGACGCCACCACGCTCGAGGGCCTGGTCGCCCTGCAGCGCTCGCTGGTGCGGGCGGTGCACGGCGACCCGGCGGCCTTCGCGGCGAGCGCCGCTCTGCTGGGTGGCGAGGGCGCCGCGGCGGCGGGTATCCCGGCGACGAAGCGCCTGTTCCTGCATCTCAACACGATCGACCACGCGCTCCTCGGCGTGCTGCGCCAGGCCTATCCGGCGACGGCGCGGCTGCTCGGGCCCGAGCGCTTCGCGACAAGGGCGCGCGCCTTCCTGCGGGCCCACCCGCCGCGCCGGCCGCAGCTCTCCGGCTACGGCGCCGGCTTCGAGCGGTTCCTGGCCGAAGCGGAGGAGCCGGCGGAGCTGGCCGGCGTCGCCGCCCTCGACTGGGCGGCGCAGGAGGCCTACCTCGCCGCCGACTGGCCGGCGCTCGGCGCCGCCGGGCTGGCGGCGGTGCCGCAGGAGCGGCACGCCCGGCTGCTTCTGGCGCCAGTGCCCTCGGCGCGGCTGCTGGCGCTGCCGGCTGGGGCCTGGGCGCGCTGGGCGGAAGCGATCGAAAGCTCGACGGTGGTCCTGGTCGTGCCGGGCGGGGCCGCGCGCGCGCCGACCTCCGGCGCCCTGGTCTGGCGGCGCCCCGATCTGTCGGTCGCCGCCCGCCCGCTGTCCGAGGACGAGCGGCTCTGCCTCGCCGCGCTGGCCGAGGGGCGGCCGCTGCTGGAGGCGGCGGCGCAGGGCGCGGATTTCGACCTCGCCGCGCTGCTGACCGACGCCCTCGCGGGCGGCCTGTTTCGCGGCCGGCCGCCGGGCGGCTCGTGACGCCGACACCCCTTCCGTCACCGACCCCACCGGAGTGACCATGAACAAGTTTCTGCGCCTCGGCAGTCGACTCCTCGACCCCGGTCCCGTCGCCCGCTGGCCGCAGCCCGGCCGGGTGCTGGGCGGGCTGGCCCTGCTCGCGCTTCGCCTCTGGCTCGGCTGGGCCTTCCTGAAGACCGGCCTGCACCGGCTCGACAGCTGGAGCAGCCAGCCCTTCCTGTTCCGCTCGGTGCATCCGGTGCCCTTGCTGGAGGCCGAGGTCGCCGCCCTCGTCACCACCGGCGCCGAGCTGCTGCTGCCGGTCGCCCTCATGCTCGGCCTGCTGGCCCGTCCGGCGGCGCTCGGCCTCGCCGTCATGGCCGCGACCATCTACTTCGTCGTCGGGCAGACGCCGGAAGGCCTGGAGAACGGCATCGCCCTGGCCGCCGAGCAGTTCCCCTGGATGGCCGCCGGCCTCCTCGTGGCCGCGCTCGGTGCCGGGCCGCTGTCGCTCGACGCCCTGGTCCGGCCGCGCCTTGTACAGCGCTGGGCGCATTGACCCACGTCCGGCCACGGCGCAGCATGACGGCGCTGAAAACGGGCGGAGAAGCGGGCCATGGCGGAGGACGCGGTGCTGGGAACAGTGCTGTCGGACGAGCTGCGGGGGCGGCGGATCGACTTCGAGGAGGTGCCGCTGGTCGATCTCGCCGCCCTGCTCGACGGCAGCGATCCGCAGGGCGTGGCGCGCGAGGTCGCCGAGGCCTGCGAGCGCGTCGGCTTCCTCTATGTCGTCGGCCACGGCGTGCCCGGGGCGCTGACCGAAGCCGCCTTCGCGCAGGCCAGGGCGCTCTTCGACCTGCCGCTCGAAACCAAGGAGCGCTGGCACATCCGCCGCTCGGCGGCGCACCGCGGCTACATCCCGCTCTACGAGGAGAACACCGACCCGGCCGGCACGGCGGACCGGAAGGAGGCCTTCGACCTCGGCCGCGACCTCGGGCCCGAGGATCCCGACGTGCTGGTCGGCAAGCCGCTGCACGGGCCCAACACCTGGCCCGAGCCGGCGCTGCTGCCGGACTTCCGCCCGACGATCGAGGCCTACGAGGCCGAGATGCAGCGGCTCGCCCGCGACCTGCTGCGCGCTTTCGCCCTCGGCCTCGAGCTGCCGGAACGCTGGTTCGACGACAAGGTCGACCGACCCCTGTCCAACCTGCGCCTGCTGCACTACCCGCCGCAGGCCGGCCGCGTCGAACGCCGCGAGATGGGCTGCGGCGCGCACAGCGACTACGGCTGCCTGACGATCCTGGCCCAGGACGAGGTCGGCGGCCTGCAGCTGCTCAACTCGGCCGGCGATTGGGTCGACGCGCCGCCGGTGGCGGGCGCCTTCGTCGTCAACATCGGCGACCAGATGGCGCGCTGGACCAACGACCGCTTCAAGGCCACCCAGCACCGGGTCGTAAACGTCTCGGGCCGGGAGCGCTACTCGCTGCCCTTCTTTTTCGACCCCAACTACGACACCCGCGTCGAGGCCCTGCCGTCCTGCCTGGCCCCCGGCGAGACGCCGCGCCATGCCCCGGTCCTGGCCGGCGAGTGGCTGGCCCAGCGGCTGTCCGCGACCTTCGCCTACCGCCAGCAGCCGGGCGCCTGAGGCGGGATGGCTCGGGCCGCGGACCTCCGCTATCTCTCGGCAACGGAGGCCCGGGCCGGCTTCCTGGCCGGGCGCTTCTCGCCGGTCGAGCTGCTGCAGGCGCAGCGCGCGGCGGCGGCGCGGCTGGCGCCGCCGCTGAACTGCTTCACCCAGACCTATTGGGACGAGGCCGAGGTCCGGGCGCGCCGGGCCGAGGACCGCTTCGCCGCCTACCGCGCGGGCCACGGGCCGCTGCCGCGGCCGCTCGAGGGCATCCCCTACGGGGTCAAGGAGGGCCACGGCGTCGCCGGGCAGCCGCAGACCGACGGCTCGCTGCTCTACCGGGACCGCCTCGCCGAGGCGACCGACATCTCGGTCGCGCGCCTGCTCAAGGCCGGCGCCAACCAGGTTGCCCGCACCGTCGCGCCCGAGTTCGCCAGCGTGACCGTGACCCACAGCCGGGCGAACGGCGTCACCCGCAACCCCTGGAACCGCGAGATCACCCCCGGCGGCTCGGGCGGCGGCGCGGCGGCTGCCCTGGCGGCGGGGCTGATCACCGTCTGCGACGGCTCGGACTACGGCGGATCGATCCGCATCCCGGCCGGCCTCTGCGGCCTGGTCGGCTTCCGCCCCCCGGCCTTCCGCGTGCCCGAGGACAGCGGCTGGCTGTTCAACCGGATGTCGACACGCGGTCCCCTGGCGCGCTCGGTCGCCGACTGCCTGGCGCTCTACCGCGTCATGGCCGGGCCGCACCTCGGCGACCCCATGGTCGCGGCCAGGCCGCGGCTGCCCAAGCGGCTGCCCTCGGTACGCGGCTGGCGCGTCGCCTACAGCCGGGACTTCGGCGGCCTGTTCGAGATCGAGCCGGCGGTCGCCGCGGGCGTCGAGCTGGCGCTGCCCGGCTTCGCCGAGGCCGGCTGCCTGGTCGAGCCGGCGAAGCTGGCGATAGCGCGGGACAGCTTCTTCGTAGCGGCGCAGAACGCCTATCGCCTGCACTTCCAGGGCACCCTCGAGCAGTTCACGGCAGAGCAGCGCGCGCAGCTCTCGGACTACGTCCAGCGCGCCGATGAATACGGTGCGGACGTTCCGCTGATGCCGATAGAGGCCGTCTGGGATGTCGCCCGGACCAGCTACGGCCAGCTGGCCGCGCTGTTCCGCGACGGCGTTCGCGCACTGGTCACGCCGACCCTGGGCACCACGGCCGTCCCGGCCGACCACGACCCCGTCGACGGGCCGGTCTCGGTCGCCGGCAAGGCCGTCGATCCGCTGCTCGGTTGGGCGCTCAGCTACCCCGTCAACTTCTGGGGCGCGCTGCCCTCGATCACGCTGCCCTGCGGCCTGGCGCCCAACGGCGTGCCGCTCGGCCTGCAGATCGTCGGGCGACCCTACGACGAGGCGACGGTCTTCGCGCTGGCCGGCGCCTTCGAGGCGACCCGGCCGTTCCGCGACCGGCCCTGGCTCGACGAACTGGAGGCCCGGGCGTGACGCTCTCCGTCGCCATTGTCGGCTCCGGCCCGAGCGGATTCTACGCCGCCGAGGCCCTGCTCCAGCAGGGCGAGGTTGCCATCGACCTGATCGAGCGGCTGCCGACGCCCTTCGGCTTGGTGCGCGGCGGCGTCGCGCCGGACCACCAGACCACCAAGCAGGTGGTGCGCGCCTTCGAGCGCACCGCCCAGGACGAGGCGGTCGCCTATTTCGGCAATGTCGAGATCGGACGCGACCTCTCGATGGACGAGCTGCGCGGCCTCTACGACGCGGTGATCCTGGCGGTCGGGGCGCCGGCCGACCGGCCGCTCGGGATCCCCGGGGAGGGGCTGCCCGGCGTCGTCGGCTCGGCGGCCTTCGTCGGCTGGTACAACGGCCATCCCGATTTCGCCGGGACCGACCCGCCGCTCGACGGCAGGCGCGCCGTCGTGGTCGGCAACGGCAACGTCGCACTCGACGTCGCCCGGGTGCTGGTCAAGACGCCGCAGGAGATGGCGGCGTCGGACATCGCCTGCGAGGCGGCGGCGGCAATCGGGGCGGCGCCGCTCGAGGAGGTCGTGCTGCTCGGCCGGCGCGGCCCGGTCGAGGCCCGATTCTCCTACAAGGAGTTGCGCGAGATGGGCAGCCTGGCCGCCGCCGCCACGGTGGTGGCGGAGGACCAGCTGCCGGAAGAGGCGCCCGCGGGGCTGCCCGAGCGCGACCGGCGCGTCGTCGCCCGCAACCTCGAGATTTTGCGCGGCTTCGCTGCCGGTGGCGATCCGGCCAAGCCGAAGCGCGTGCGCTTCGAGTTCTACGCGCGGCCGGTCGCGGTGCTGGGCGGGGCGCGGGTCGAGGGTCTGCGCTGGGAGCGCACGGCGCTGCGCGACGGCAGGGTCGTCGGCACCGGCGAGACCCACGACCTGCCGTGCGGCCTGATCGTCCCCGCCATCGGCTACCGCTCGATCCGGCTCGCTGGCGTACCCTTCGACGCCGAGCGCGGTCGCCTGCGCAACCGCGACGGCCGGATCGCCGAGGGCCTCTACTGCGTCGGCTGGTGCCGGCGCGGCCCGAGCGGCGTCATCGGCTCCAACAAGCAGGACGGCGACCAGGCCGCCGCGACCATCGCGCGCGAGATCCGGCCGCGGGTCGCGGCGGGCGGCGGCAAGCCGGGGCGCGCCGGCCTGCGGCGCCTGCTGGCCGAGCGCAGCCTGCGCTGGATCGACTATCCCGACTGGCTGGCGATCGACGCCGCCGAGCGGGCGGCCGCCACCGGGGGCGCGCCGCGGCGCAAGTTCGTCACGGTCGCCGACATGCTGGCGCTGCTCGACCGCGGCGGACAACCCGGAGCCTGAACCGGCGAAGGAGGGGTCGCGCAGGGCTGGAATGCCGGTTGCGACCTTGAAGCGGCTGAGGGGAAGAGCGATTTCTGCGGCAGCGGGGTGCCGCCGCGCCGAATTCCCCAGAGATTACGGGGCTGAAGTGGCGGCGGCGACGTGCTAGAGCGCTCTTCGCTGAGGTCGGCATCGTCGTGATCGCCAGGGGCTGGACCGGCCGCCAGCTCCCGGTCCGGGCATCGAGGGTAAGCGGGAATGGAAGGTACGAGCGTCCTAGCGCAGCCGCGTCAGGAAATGGAGTCGGCGGTGGTCCGTTTCGCCGGCGATTCGGGCGACGGCATGCAGCTGACCGGCAGCCAGTTCACCCTGGCGACCGCGCTCGCCGGCAACGACCTGGCGACCTTCCCGGACTTCCCCGCCGAGATCCGCGCGCCGGTCGGCACGACCTACGGCGTCTCGGCCTTCCAGATCAACTTCGGCGCCCGCACGATCCGCACCGCCGGCGACGCGGTCGACGTGCTGGTCGCGATGAACCCGGCCGCCCTCAAGGTCAACCGCAGCGACCTCAAGCCCGGCGCGCTGATCATCGTCGACACCGGCGCCTTCAACGCCAAGAACTTCGCCAAGGCGCACTATGCGGCCGACCCGCTGGAGGACGGCTCGCTCGACGCCTACCGGATCCTGCGGGTCGACATGTCCTCGGCGACCGAGAAGGCGGTCGAGAGCCACGGGCTGACCAAGAAGGAGGCCCTGCGCTGCAAGAACATGTGGGCGCTGGGGCTGATCTACTGGATGTTCGGGCGCGACCGCCAGTCGACCGTCGACTGGCTGGAGACGAAGTTCGGCAAGACGCCGCAGATCGCCAACGCCAACATCGCCGCGCTCAACGCCGGCCACGCCTACGGCGAGACCGCGGAGCTGCCGACCGGGGTGCGCACCTACTCGGTGCCGGCCGCGAAGCTGCCGGCCGGCCTCTACCGCAACGTCACCGGCGCCGAGGCGCTGGCCTGGGGCCTGGTCGCGGGCTGCAAGCTGGCCGGCCTGCCGATGACCTTCTGTAGCTACCCGATCACGCCGGCCTCGCAGCTGCTGCATCTGCTCGCCGGCGCCAAGAGCTACGGCGTCACCACCTTCCAGGCCGAGGACGAGATCGCGGCGATCTGCGCGGCGATCGGCGCCTCCTACGCCGGCGCCCTCGGCATCACCTCTTCCTCCGGTCCCGGCATCGCGCTCAAGACCGAGGCGCTCGGTCTGGCGATCTCGGTCGAGCTGCCGCTGGTCGTGGTCAACTCCCAGCGCGGCGGCCCCTCGACCGGGCTGCCGACGAAGACCGAGCAGTCCGACCTGTTCCAGGCGGTCTACGGCCGCAACGGCGACGCCCCGCTGGCGGTGATCGCCTCGCGCTCGCCGCACGACTGCTTCGAGGTCGCGATCGAGGCGGTGCGGCTGGCGACGACCTACATGACGCCGGTGATGCTGCTGACCGACGGCTACCTCGCCAACGCCTCCGAGCCCTGGCAGCTGCCGAGCTTCGCCGACTACCAGCCCTTCCCCGTCGCCTTCCACTCGGATCCCGAGGGCTTCCATCCCTTCCGGCGCGATCCCGAGACCTTGGCGCGGGTCTGGGCCAAGCCCGGGACGCCCGGGCTGATGCACCGCATCGGCGGCATCGAGAAGGACTACGACAGCGGCAACATCTCCTACGACCCGGCCAACCACCAGCGGATGACCGACACGCGCGCCGCCAAGATCGCCGGCATCGCGCGCGACATCCCGGCCCAGGGGGTCGAGCAGGGCAGCGAGCGCGGACGTCTCGCGGTCGTCGGCTGGGGCTCGACTTACGGCCCGATCAGCCGCGCCGTCGCCAACCTGCGCAACGCGGGCGAGGACGTCAGCCAGGTTCACCTGCGCCACATCTGGCCGCTGCCCGCCAACCTCGGCGAGCTGCTGGCCGGCTACGACACGGTGCTGGTGCCGGAGATGAACAACGGCCAGCTGGTCAAGCTGCTGCGCGCCGAGTACCTGCTGCCGGCCGTCGGCCTGTCCAAGGTCTCGGGCAAGCCGTTCAAGATCGCGGAGCTGGAAACGGCGATCCACGCCGCCCTGGAGGGCCGAGAGCCATGAACGTCGTGACCCCGCCGGAGAAGCTCGAGCGCAAGGCCAAGGACTACGCCAGCGACCAGGAGGTCCGCTGGTGCCCGGGCTGCGGCGACTACGCCATCCTGAAGGCCATGCAGAAGACCTGCGCCGACCTGGCGCTGCGGCCGGAGAACACGGTCTTCGTCTCCGGCATCGGCTGCGCGGCGCGCTTTCCCTACTACATGTCGACCTACGGCTTCCACACCATCCACGGCCGCGCCCCGGCGGTCGCGACGGGTGTCAAGCTCGCCAATCCCGAACTCGACGTCTGGGTGATCGGCGGCGACGGCGACATGCTGTCGATCGGCGGCAATCACCTGCTGCACGTGCTGCGCCGTAACGTCGACCTCAACGTGCTGCTGTTCAACAACGAGATCTACGGCCTGACCAAGGGCCAATACTCGCCGACCAGCCGCATCGGCACCCGCTCGCCCTCGACCCCCGGCGGCTCGCTCGACGCCCCGGTCTCGGCGGCGCTCTTCGCGCTCGGCTCCGGCGCCCGCTTCGTCGCGCGCGCCGTCGACACCCAGCAGAAGCAGCTGCCCGAGGTCCTGAAGCGCGCCCACGGCCACCGCGGCGCCTCCTTCGTCGAGATCTTCCAGAACTGCATCGTCTACAACGACGGCGCCTTCGAGCACTTCACCGCCCGCGACGTCGTCGAGGAGATGCAGATCTACGTCGAGCACGGCCGGCCGCTGGTCTTCGGCAAGAACCGCGACAAGGGCCTGCGCCTCAAGCCCGGCAGCATCGCCCTCGAGGTCGTCGAGCTCGGCGCGGAGGGACCCGAGGCGGCCGGCGTGCTGGTCCACGACGAGACCGACCGGATGCTGGCGACCCTCCTGGCCGGCCTGCAGCCGCCGCTGCCGGTCGCGATCGGTGTGCTCTACTGCGACCCGGCGGAGTCCTACGAGCATCAGGTCGTCGGCGAGCAGATGGCGGCCGCGGTCGAGGGCGACATCGACGCCCTGCTGCGCCGCGGTCATACCTGGACCGTGGAGTAGGCGGGTCACGGCTCCGGTCGACGCACGGCGCCCCGCCCAGCGGTCGCGCTTCATGGTGAGCCTGTCGAACCACGAAGCGCGAGTAGCACCGGCAAGGCGACCGGGTGCACCATAGCGGCCCCGCCGTCGCGCTCTCATGGTTCGCCCTTCGACAAGCTCAGGGTGAAGGGCTCACCATGAAGCGACGGAGGGTTGGGAGAAACCGAACCTCCTCTCACCCGAATAGCAGCTCCGGCAGGAACAGCACCAGGCTCGGCACGAAGATCAGGACCAGCGTGACCGCGCCGACCGCGAGGAACAGCGGGACAGATTCCCGCGAGTATTCGCCGACCGGGCATTTCAGGATCGAGCAGACGACGTACATCGCCGCGCCCACGGGCGGCGTGAAGTTGCCGATCGTGGCGGCGACGATGAAGACGATGCCGAAGTGCACCGGATCGCCGCCGAGCTCGCGGACCAGCGGCAGCAGGATCGGCGTCAGCATCAGTATCAGCACGGTCGCGTCGATGAAGAAGCCGGTCACCAGCACGAAGAGCGCGATCAGCACCATGATGGCGGTCAGGCTGTCGGTGGCGCCGAGGATCCAGCCGGAGATCGTCGCCGGCACGCGCTCGAAGACGATGCCGTAGCTGAAGATCGCGGAGAGCGCGATCAGGAACATGACGGCGCCGACGTCGGCGAGGCTGCCTTCCAGCGCCTCAAGGAAGCTTGCCCGGCGCAGCTTGCGGTAGACCAGCAGGCCGATGAAGACGGCGTAGACCACGGCGAAGGCGCCGATCTCGGAGGGCGTGAAGACGCCCATGCGCAGGCCGAGCAGCAGGAAGATCGGGAACAGCAGCGCCCAGACCCCGCCGCGCAGGCCGCGGCCGACCTCGCCGAGGCTCGGCCGCGTCGTCCGCTCCGGCCGGTAGCCGCGGCGCCGGGCGGTCAGCCAGACCGCTCCCGTCAGGGCGAGCCAGAGCAGGAAGGCGGGGAAGAAGCCGGCGGCGAACAGTCGGCCGATCGAGACCTGGCCGATCGAGCCGTAGAGGATCATGCCGATGCCGGGCGGGATGATCGGCGTCAGCACGGCGCCGAACGACAGCACGCCGGCCGCGAAGCCCCGGGTGAAGCCGCGCTGCACCATGGCCTCGCCGAGCATGCGCGCCTGCATCGCGGCGTCGGCGATCGCCGAGCCGGAGACGCCGCCCATCAGCGCCGAAAGCGCCAGCGAGACCTGGGCCAGGCCGCCGCGCAGGCGGCCGGTCAGCACCGAGGCGAGATCGAGCAGCCGCTCGGTGATGCCAGAGCGGTTCATGAAGTTGCCGGCCAGGATGAACAGTGGGATCGCCAGCAGCGCGAAGTTCTGGGTCTGGGAGACGGTGACCTGGACCGGGATAGTGAAGGGCAGCTCCGGATGCTGCAGGAAGAACAGGCTGCCGGCGATGCCGATGGCGAAGGCGACCGGCATGCCCATCACCAGCAGCACCACGAAGGCGAGGGCGACGATCAGCATGGGGTCACCGCGCCGTCCCGGCCGGCCCGCCCAGCAGGCCGTCCTCGCGCAGCCGGTCGCGCAGCTTGAGCAGCGTCGTGACGGCCAGGAGCAGCGCGCCGACCGGCAGGCTCATGGTCACCCAGGAGTAGCTGACGCCGGGGATGCCCTGGAAGCTGCGCGCCCGGCTGACCCATGACAGCTGGATGCCCGAGTAGATCAGGTAGGCCAGGAAGACCAGGATCAGCAGGTAGTTGCAGCAGGCGATCACGGTCCGCGCGCGGGCCGTGACGCGGCTGCTCAGGAAGTCGATCGCCATCAGGGCGTCCTTGCGCCAGGCGACGTCGGCGCACAGGAAGCAGGCCCAGGCGAAGAAGCAGGTCGAGAGATCGATGGTCCAGTTCAGCGGGCTGTGGAGCATGCGCGCCACGCCGCCGGCGAAGATCAGCAGCACCATCAGCAGCAGGAAGGCGCCCGCCAGGACCGCCTCCAGCCTGAGGACGAGAGCATAGAACCGGCGCATCTCTCGCGGGGGCCTTCCTGCCTGCCTCGGGCCGCTACTTCTTCATCTCTGCCTGGACCTTGTTCTTGGCGTCGACGAGGCCGAGGACCTCGTAGGCCTTCTCGCCCGCCTCGCGGAACGGCTCGAGGTCGATGCCCTCGACGATCGTCATGCCGCGCTCGCGCAAGGTCTCCTTGGACTTGTCCGCCGCCTCCTGCATCACCGCCGAGGTCTCCTGGCCGGCCTTCCGGCATTCCTCGACCAGCGCGGTCTGGTAGTCGTCGGGCAGGCCGTCGAACCATTCGGAGCTGACGACCTGGAAGTTGACCAGCAGGATGTGCGCGGTCTCGTTGGCGAACTCCAGGACCTCGTTCAGGTTGGCCGCGGTGATGTTGGGATAGACCAGCTCGGCGCCGTCGATCGCCCGCTGCTGCAGGCCGGGATAGACGTCGCCGAAGTTCATGGCGACAGGCTCGGCGCCGAGGGCGCGGATAGACTCCTGCCAGATCGGCGCCGGTGGCGTGCGGATGCGCAGGCCGTCCAGGTCGGCCGGCGTGCGCACCTCCCTGTTGGTGTAGAAGTGGCGGAAGCCCTGGACCCAGTCGAAGCAGACGACCTTGAGTCCGTGGGACTCCGCGAGCTCCTCCTGCCAGGCCTGCATGGTCGGCGAATCGGCGAGCGCGAAGGCCTCCTCGATCGAGCCGACGAAGTAGGGGCCGTTGACGACGGCGATGCCAGGCACGTAGTTGCCCAGCCGCGCCGCGTCGGTGTTCTGCCCGATGTTCGCGCCCTGGCGGATCTGCTCGATGATGTCCTCCTCGACGCCGAGCTGGGAGCTCGGGAAGACTTCGATCTTGAGGCCGCCGTCGGTGCGCTCGGCGACCCCCTCGGCCCAGGCCTCGAAGCCCTTGTGGTAGGGCTCGCTCGGTGCGAGCACGTGGTTGAAGCGCAGCGTGTGCTCCTGCGCCCGGGCGCTGCCCTGGGTCGCGCCGACGGCCAGGGCGGCCACGGCCAGCGACAGGCCCAATGAGGTGAGTCTGGTCTTGAGCGCCGCCGTCCTCGGGTTGCCGGTCCGCGACGTCGCCTGCCTCGTGGAAATCGACATGTACCTTCTCCTTCTGCGGTGTCCGCTGCTGGTTCCAGAACGGTCGGTAGCAGGGGAGGAGATGCTCTCGCTCCTCCCGTCGCACGTCGCCGTGCGGTGGCGGGCGCTTCTCGAGGGCGCCCTTGAACGAGGGATCTCGGCGGGGCGGCTAGCCATGGCCCGCGCTCCCGGCCGGAGCGGCGAGGCCGAAGCGCTCGGCCAGGCGCTCGAAGGCCAGCGCCGTCGCCGGGTCGAGGGGCACCCCCTCGGTCTCGCGGCGCCCGGCCTCGGCCCATTCGCGGTCGCCCGGCGCCAGCACGGCGCCGCCGGCGTGCGCCGGCGAGCCGCGCAGCGTCGCCAGGTAGCGCCGCATGGCTTCTTCAAAGGCCTCGGTGTTGATGAAGGCCTGCGGCCGGATCGCCAGCACGAAGGCGCCCAGGCCGCGTGGCGTGGCGAAGTCCGGGCCCATCATCGGCGCGACCTCGGTGCTCAGCTTCATGCCACTGAGCACGGCGCTGAGGATCTCGGCGAGGCCGGCCAAGCCGGCGCCCTTGTAGCCGAAGGCGCCGCCCAGCGGCGCGAGCATCTCGGCGAGGTCGGGGTTCTCGGTGTCCTTTCCCTCGGTGTCCGATGCGACGCCGGGGGGCAGGGCGCGCCCGAGGCTCCTGTAGAGCTGGACGCGATTGTAGGGGATCGCACTGGTAGCCATGTCGAGCAGCCAGGGCCGCTCGTCCGCGACCGGCACCGCGCAGGCGATGGGATTGGTGCCGTGGAAGCGCCCGGCGCCCTCGTGCAGGCGCACGAAGCTGTCGGCGTTGCAGACCGCGAGGCCGATGCAGCCGGACTCGGCCGCGGCGAGGGCGTAGGCGCCGGCGGCGCCGAAGTGCGAGGAATTGCGGATCGAGACCGCGCCGATGCCGAGCTCGCCGGCGAGGCGCACGGCCTCCGCCATGGCGGTGTAGCCGGCCAGGGCACCGTGGCCGTCGTCGGCGTCGAGCGTGGCGACCGCGCCGAAGCCACCGGCCAGCCGCAGCTCGGGCCGGGGATTGACCCGGCCGCCGGTCAGCACGGTGACGTAGTGGTCGAGCAGGCGAACGCCGTGGCTGTCCACGCCCAGGCGCGAGCCGTGCAGCATCGCGCGCGTCGCGGCCTCGGCGGTCGCCGCGTCCGCGCCGGCCGCCGAGAGCACCGCGCGGCAGAAGGCTTCGAGCTCGGCGAGCCCGACTCGCCCGGGCTTCCCGGAAGCTCTCGTCACAGCGTCTGCCCGCCGTCGACGACCAGCAGCTGGCCGGTCATGAAGGCGCTCTCGTCGCTCGCCAGGTAGAGGGCGGCCGCCGCCATCTCCTCCGTCGTGCCGAGCCGGCCCATCGGCTGGCGCGCGACGAAGGCCTTGCGCGTCGCCTCGGGGTCGTCCGTGGCCTGCATGCGCGCTTCCAGCGAGGGCGAGGCGGTGGTGCCGGGACAGAGCGCGTTGACCCGCACGCCGCTGCGGATGACGTCGCGCGCCACCGCCTTGGTGAGACCGATCACCGCGGCCTTGCTGGCGCCGTAGGCGGCCCGGCCGGGCACGCCGGTCAGGCTGGAGGCGACCGAGGCGACGTTGACGATCGAGCCGGCGCCGCGCTCGATCATGGAGGGCAGCGCGGCGCGGATCGTGTGGAAGCAGGAGGTGACATTCTGATCCAGGCTGCGCGCCCAGTCCTCCTCGCTGCAGTCGAGCAGCGAGCCGTTGTGGACCCAGCCGGCGCAATTGAAGAGCACGTCGAGAGGACCGGCCGCGGCGATCGACCGGCGCACGGCCTCGCCGTCGGTGACGTCGAGCGCCAGCGGCGCGATCGCCGGATCGAGCTCCGGGAGGTCCTGCAGCTTCGCGAGCGTGCGGCTCGCCGCCACGACCTCGGCGCCCTCGCGCGCGAAGGCGAGGGCGACCGCGCGGCCGATGCCCTGGCCCGCGCCCGTGACGAAGGCCCGCTTGCCGGCCAGTCGACCCGTCATGCCTCGCCGTCCTCCCACAGTTGCGGCCACAGTTGCGGCCACAGATGCGGCCACAGGTGCGGCGGTTCGTCCTCGCCGCCATTATTGTCTTCTGTATACACTAGCCGTTCGTGATCGGGAGACGCAACGGGCTTGTGCCGCCGGTCGAATTGCCTGCGGCGGGCGGCCCGCCTATTTTTCGGCTGCGGTTGCGCCGCGCGCGGTTCGCGGGCCGCGGCGCCTGCGAGAAGGGGGAAGGGCCGATGCCGCGGGAGCGGAGCGCATTCTCGGAGGCTCGGGGCGGGGTCGCCCTCGGCGCGGCGCCGCGTCTCTACCAGCGCGCCTACGGCATCCTGGCGGAGCAGATCGGCGAGGGCGTTCTCGCCGCCGGCGCGCGGCTCACGGAATCGGCCGTCGCCGCCCAGTTCGGCATCAGCCGGGCGCCGGCGCGCCGGGCGCTTCTCGAGCTGGCGCGCAGCGGACTTCTGGTCAAGGCGCCGGGCCGCGGCTACCGCGTCTCGCCCGGCGTTCCCAATCGCGAGAGCGTGGCGGTCGGCCCCGAAGTCGCGGGCGGCGGCGCCCCGGCCGACGTGCTGCGGCTCGCCTCGCTGCCGAGTTGGGAGCGGATCTACGGCCAGGTCGAGGAACAGATCGTCGCCCGCATCGCCTTCGCCGACTGGCGGCTGAACGAGGCCGAGCTCGCCCGCCACTACGGGGTCAGCCGCACCGTCGCGCGCGACGTCGCCGGCCGCCTGCAGCAGTGCGGCCTGCTGCGCAAGGACGAACGCTCGCGCTGGTTTGCCCCGGCGCTCAGCCCCGATCATATCGGCGAGCTCTACGAGCTGCGCTGGATCCTGGAGCCCGCGGCGCTCGCCGAGGCCGCACCCAAGGTGCCGCGCCCCTTCCTGGCCGGGATGCGCAGGCACCTGGAGGTGGCGATCGCCAACGCGCGGGAGATCGGCGGGCCGACGCTCGACGCGCTGGAGGAGGAGATGCACGTCGCGCTGCTCGGCCACTGCGGCAATCGCACCCTGGTGCAGGCGATCTCGCTGCACCAGTCGCTGCTGATCGCCCACCGCTTCCTCTATCGCTGGACCGGCTCCAGCCTTTTCGAGACGGAGCCCTTCCTGCCCGAGCATCTGGAGGTCGTCGAGCGCCTCGAGGCCGGACGGGTCGAGGCGGCGGCCGAAGCGCTGAAGCGCCACCTCCAGGTCTCGCGCGAGCGCGCCATCGCCCGGGTCGAGGTCATCGTCCGGGAGTTCGAGCCCGACGAGTTGCCCTATCTCGTTCGCCTCTCACCCTGAGGTCGCGGCCTTCCGGCGGCTCGGCGGGGTCGAAGCGATAGAGCAGGTCGTCGCGCACGACGACGAAGGAGCCGGGCCGGCTGACCACCTCCCGGCCGTCCCGGGCGAAGCGCACCTCGCCCAGCGCCGGCACCGTGATCAGGAAGGCGTCGTCCTCCTCGCCCAGCAGGTGGCCGCGCCCGAAAGGTCCGGCCGGCGAACTCAGCCGGCCTTCTTCGCCGCGCGGCGCAGCAGGCCGACCATGTTCTGGGTCGCGGCGTCGATGTGGCTGTCCATCTCCGCCACCGCCCGCACGGCGTCGCGCGCCCGGAAGGCCTCCAGGATCGCCCGGTGCTGGTCCTGGGAGTGGTCCTGGTAGTCCTGCATCTGCCAGACCGCGCGCAGGTAGCGGTCGGCGTTGCGCCAGAGCTGCTCGATCGTGCCCATCAGCCGCGGCCGACCGGCCGGCGCGTAGAGCGCCCTGTGGAAGTCCCAGTTCGCCACCGCCCAGACGTCGATGTCGCTCTTGCCCTCGGCGGCGGCGATGGCGGCGGCGGCCGCCGCCCAGTCGGCCTCGCCCGCCTTGGGCACCGCCAGGGTCGTCGCCAGGCATTCCAGGGTCCGGCGCAGGTCGCCGAGGTCGATGGCGTCCTCGGCGTCGAGGCGGGCGACGAAGGAGCCGCGGTTGCGCTCGGCGGTGACGAAGCCCTCGACCTCCAGCTTGCGCAGGGCCTCGCGCACCGGGATGTGGCTGACGCCATGCTCGATGGCGATCTTGTCCTGACGCAGCGCCGTGCCGGCGGCCAGGTTGCCGGCGATGATCTCGGCGCGCAGCCGGCTGGCGATGGTCTCCGGCAGGGAGGGTCCGGCGCTCTTGGCCAAGGTCTTTTCCGCCTGTTTAATATATAATATATTAAATGGAGACACCGCTCCACCGCTGCAGCAGGAATCAATGCCATGCCGGTCTCGCGCTTGAAAGACATCCCGGGCATCGGCGTCGATCGCATGGGCGATCTCGCCGACGCCGCCGCCGACCCGGAGCTGCTCCGCCTCGAGAACCTCGACACCGACCTCAGGCCGCCGGAGGCCGCCCTGGCGGCGAGCCGCCGTGCTCTCGAGGACGACGCGGCGAACAGCTACCTGCCGTTCCTCGGCCAATGGCCGCTGCGCAAGGCGGCGGTCGCCCGCGTCGCCCGGCTGAGCGGCGTCGACTACGGCGGGCCCGAGGGCTGCGTGATCACGGCCGGCGGCCTCAGCGGCATCCTCAACAGCCTGCTGGCGCTGCTCGAGCCGGGCGACCGGGTGCTGCTGCCGGCACCGATCTACGCCGGCCTCATCAACCGCGTCCGCCTGGCCGGCGGCGAGCCGGTCTTCGTGCCGACCCATCCGACGCCGCAGGGCTGGCGGCTCGACCGGGACGCGCTGCGCGGGCTGCGCGGCCAGGGCATCCGGGTCGTGCTGGCGATGAGCCCGGCCATGCCGAGCGGCTGCTGGCTCGACGCCGAGGACTGGGCGGCGCTGGCCGAGCTGTGCCGCAGCGAGGACGCCTGGCTGCTCTACGACGCCGCCATGGAGCGGCTGCTGTTCGACGGCCGCGCCTACCTGCATCCGGCCTCGCTGCCCGGCATGGCCGAGCGCACCGTCACCGTCGGCTCGGTCTCGAAGGAGTTCCGCATGATCGGCTGGCGCGTCGGCTGGGTGGTCGGCCCCGGGCGGATCTTGCCGGATATCGGGCTGGTCGGCATCCACAACGTCGTCTGCCAGGTCGGCATCGCCATGGCCGCGGCCGCGGCGGCGCTGACCTGTGCCGACGACGGCGTCGCGGCGGCGGTGGCCGAGTGGCAGGCGCGCCGCGACTGCCTCCTCGAGGAGTTCTCGGAGCTGCCGGCGATTCCTCCCGCCGGCGGCTGGTCGCTGCTGCTCGACTGCGCGCCGCTCGGACTGTCGGGCGCCGAGGCCTCGCGGCGGCTGTTCGAGACGGCCAAGGTCGCGGCGACCCCGATGGCCGGCTGGGGCCCCGGCAGCGAGCGCTATCTGCGCTTCGTCTTCGCCAACGAACCGGTCACGCGGCTCGCCGGCATCGGCCGTCGGGTGCGCGACGCCTTGGCGTGACCGCCCCGTCCTGACGCCCTGGCGCGACGCCTGTCAGACCAGCCGGCGGAGCAGCGAGAGGAAGACCGCCCGCTGCGCTTCGTCGAGAGGCTCGAGCACGGCCTCGTTGACCCGCTCGCTCTCGGCGAGCAGCCGTCCGATCAGGCTGCGGCCGTCCCGGGTCAGCCGCAGTACCATGCGGCGGCGGTCGGAGGCGTCCGGCGTCCGCTCGATGTAGCCGCGCTCGCCGAGCCGCCGCATGACGCCCTGGATCGTCGCCGGGTCCATCGCCGCGAGCCGGCCGAGCCGGTTCTGCGACAGCTCGCCCCGCTCGTGGAGTCGCGCCATGGCGAAGTACTGGGCCGGAGTCAGCTGATGCTCGGACAGCAGGCCGAGGTAGATCGCGGAGGCCCGCTGGTGCGCCCGTCGGAGCAGGTGGGCGGCCTGGTCGTCGAGGCCCACCGGCCCTCCCTCGTCCCGCGCGCCCGGCAGGACGTCGGTGATGCAAGTGTCCATGCTTTCGATCTCAACCTCGCTTCGTTCTGGACCGTCCGCCTGGACCGGCGGCGTTGCGACTCGCCGCTCGTCTCCTGATTCTGCAAACCGTTCTCATTCAATATCCAGCCGCAGGCAAAGAGAAAGTGTACTTTTCATCATGGCTGGGTCTCGCCAATCGGCCGAGCTGCTCGGCTTCGGCGGTTCGGCTCGACAGGAGCGAAGGAGGCGGCGCCTGTTCGCTGGCAAGCATCCCGACGACTACGCCGGCCTTGCCGCGGCGGTGGCCGCGCTCGGCCTGAGGCCGCGCGGCGGCTTCCGCCCGGCGCCCGGGGAGGGAGTGCCGGACGAGGCCGGCGCGCCCGCGGCGACGCTGGTCCTGATCGGCGCCCTGGGCGAGAGCCACTGGCCGGCCTTCTCGCGCTCGCCGGAACGGCGTGACGGGCGCCCCGACCCGCTCGACCGCTGGAGCCGACGTCTGATCGAGGGGCTCGCGAGCGAGTGGCGGGCACGCGCGCTCTTTCCCTTCGACGGCCCGCCGCCCTGGCCGTTTCAGCGCTGGGCGGCCCGTGCCGAGCCGCTCCACGCCTCGCCGCTCGGCCTGCTGATCCACCCCCACTACGGCCTGTGGCACAGCTATCGCGGCGCGCTGGCCTTCGGACGGTCCCTGCAGGGGCTGCCGGTACGCGAGGCGCTGCCGAGTCCCTGCGCCGCCTGCGAGGAGCGGCCCTGCCTGTCTGCCTGCCCGGCGGGCGCCTTCGCCGCGAACCAGCCCCCGGTCCGCACGGCGCGCTTCGACGCCGGCGCGCCGGTCGGATACGATACCGGGCGGTGCGCGGCGCACCTGGACGGTCCGGGCGCGCGGGCCTGCCTGGCCGCGGCCTGCCTGGCGCGGGCCGCTTGTCCGGTTGGCGCGGCGCACCGATATGGTCCGGCGGCGGCGCGCTTTCACCTGGGCGCCTTCAAGGCGTCGCTGGACGGGAGCAGGCGCGCGTGACAGCGGAGCGGACAGTGGAACGATGAGCGATACGGTGGTCCTGGTGCGACACATGCCCGGCGAGCGACAGGACCGCGTCGCCGAGTCGCTGGCCCGGCGCGGCTACCGGCTCGAGACGGTCTGGGTCGCCGACGGCCAGCCGCTGCCGGAGCCCGAGGCCCGCCATGCCGGGGCGGTCGTCTACGGCGGCGCCCAGATGGCCAGCCAGAGCGACCGCTACGACTACCTGACGGCGGAGCTGCGCTGGATCGAGCGCTGGCTGGCCGCCGACAAGTCCTACCTCGGCATCTGCCTGGGCGCGCAGATGCTGGCGCGCGCCGCCGGCGCCCGGGTCGCGCCTCACCCGGGGGGCCTGAGCGAGATCGGCTACGTGCCGATCGCGCCGACCGCCGGCAGGCCCGACTTCGTGCCGCCGGGCCTCAGCGTCTACCACTGGCACAGCGAGGGCTTCGAGCTGCCGGCCGGCGCCGAGCTGCTGGCCCGCGGGCCGGTCTTCGAGAACCAGGCATTCCACCTCGGGGCGGGAAGCTACGGGCTGCAGTACCACCCCGAGGTCACCCTGGAGATGATGGAAAGCTGGATGGCCGAGGCGGCGCACATGTTGAGCTTGCCGGGGGCGCATCCGGCCGAGGTCCAGCGCGCCGACGCCGAGCGGCATCACGGGCCGCTCGGCGCCTGGCTGGAAGGCTTCCTGGAGGGCTGGATCGGCCACCGGCAGCCGGAGCCCGCCTGAACCCGCGCAAGTCAGCCGCAACCGCGGACCTGGGGCTCCTGAGGTCCCGCGAGGCGGAGACCGGCGCTCGCCAGGCGCTGGCCGCTGCGGGCCAGTAGCCGGCCGACAGCCTGCCTCAGCACGCGCAGGCGGCGCTCCCGCCGTTCGGCACGCGCGTGCAGACGGCGTTCCAGCGCCTCCGCTCGCAGCTGCGCCTGCCGCAGCCGGCTGTGACGCAGGTCGTCGTTGAAGTCCTCCGCGGCGTTGCGGAAGTGGGTCGGCAGTCCTCCGGCGCGCGCCAGGGTCAGGTAGAGCAGGTCCGAGCGATCGAGATACATGAGAACACCTCATCGTCTAGGCGGGGCCTCCCGCAGGCCCTCTCTGCCCACGAAAATGCGCGCTGAAGGGTTGCGCCACAAACGCCGATCTCTCATCATATGGATGAATAGAACTTGGTCATGACGGGACTATCCATGCGCCGTCTGCCCCCACTAAACGCCCTGCGCGCCTTCGAGGCCGGGGCGCGCCACCTGTCCTTCACCAAGGCGGCGGAGGAACTCAGCGTGACTCAGACGGCGGTCAGCCATCAGGTCCGCCTGCTCGAGGAGCATCTTCAGGCGCGCCTGTTCCGGCGCCTGACCCGCAAGATCGAGCTGACGGCCGAGGGTCGCCGGCTGCTGCCCGGCCTGAGCGAGGGCTTCGACCGGCTGGCCGAGGCCGTTGCCGCCGTCGAGCAGCGCGGCGAGGAGCGCTGCCTGACGGTCAGCGTCACGCCCTCCTTCGGATCCAAGTGGCTGGTCGGGCGGCTGCCGCGCTTCTGGCGCAGCCATGCCGACATCGACCTGCGGCTGCACCACACCATGGACCTCGTGCAGTTCGGCCGCGACGAGGTCGACATGGCGGTGCGCTACGGCAACGGCAACTGGCCCGGCCTGACCGCTGAGTGCCTGCTGTCGGTCGACCTGGTGCCGGTCTGCAGCCCGCTCCTGCTGGAGCGCGGTCCCCGGCTCGAGACGCCGGCCGACCTGGCCGGCCACGTCCTGCTGCACGAAGACGACTACGAGGAGTGGTCGCAGTGGCTGACCATCGCCGGCGCCGGCGAGGTCGATGCCCGCCGCGGCCCGGTGCTGGACGACGGCTGGGTCATGCTGCAGCTCGCGGCCGAGGGCGCCGGTGTAGCGCTCGGCAGCTTCGGGCTGGTCGCCGACGACCTGGCGGCGGGGCGCCTGGTCAGCCCCTTCGACCTCCGGCTCTCGACTGGCGCCGCCTACCACATCGTCTATCCCCAGGGGGCGCTCGGCGACCCCAGGGTGCGCGCCTTCCGCGACTGGCTGCTGGAGGAGGCCGCGCTGTCCGCCGGCGAAGACGGCCCGTCGCCTCAGCCGGCGAAGTAGCGTCCGGGGCTGGTGCCGAAGGCCTTGCGGAAGGCAGCGACGAAGGCGCTCGGGCTGTCGTAGCCGAGGTCGAGGGCGACGGCCGTGACCGGCTCGCCGGCGGCCAGGCGGGGCAGCGCCGCCAGAAAGCGCGCCTGCTGGCGCCAGGCGGCGAAGCCGAGCCCGGTGTCGCGCTTGAAGTGGCGCAGCAGGGTCCGGGGCGCGGCGCCGACCCGCGCCGCCCAGTCCTCGAGGCGGCGGCCGTCGCCGGGGTCGGCGAGCAGCGCCTCGGCGACCCGGCGCGCGCGCCGGTCGAGCGGCAGCGGCAGGTGCAGGACCGCCGCGTCGAGACCCTCGAGCTCCTCGAGCAGCGCGGCGATCAGCCGGGTCCAGGCGCGCGCCGGCGCCACGGTTTCGGGCAGGTCCATCAGCCGCAGGATCAACTCGCGGGCCAGCGGCGTCACCGAGAGCACCGCCGGCTCCGCCGGCACCCCGGGCAGCCTCGGCAGGAAATAGAGGCTGCGCAGCTCGACGCGGCCGTGCATGACGACCTCGTGGACCAGGCCCGCCGGCACCCAGACCGCGCGCTGCGGCGGCACCGTCCAGCTGCCCTGGGTCGTCTCGACCGTGACGACGCCCTGGGCGGCGTAGACCAGCTGGCTGCGGCCGTGGCTGTGCCGGCCGGTGCGCGTGCCCGCGCGATAGCCGGCCGCGAAGGGCCGCACCGGCGCGGCGGAGAGCTCGCCCGCTTCCACGATATGTCCGATTCTCGACATCGCTTGCCACGATAGCGCGCGCGCGCCGCTACGCCAGCCCTTATCCTTGCGGCCATGCGCTTCCTCTTTGTCAACATCGGCCACGCCTACGCGCACTTCTTCCTGCTGATCTATCCCACCGTCGTGGTGGTCATGCAGGTCGAGAGCGGCGGCGACTACGGCGACCTGCTGCTGCCCTCGACGGTCGGCTTCGTCTGCTTCGCCGCCGGCACACTGCCGGCCGGCTGGCTCGGCGACCGCTGGAGCCGGCCGGCGATGCTGGCGTTGCAATTCCTGCTGCTCGGCCTCGGCGCGCTGCTCGCCGCCGCCCGCGAGGACGCTTCGCTGCTGCTGCCCGGCCTCGCCCTGATCGGCCTCGGCGCCTCGATCTATCACCCGGTCGGCTTGCCCCTGGCCGCCGAGACGGGCCCACGGGTCGGCATCGGCGTCGGGCGCGCGCTCGGCGTAAATGGCGTCTGGGGCAACATGGGCGTCGCCGCGGCGCCACTGCTGAGCGGCTGGCTCGCCGTGCGGCTCGGCTGGCAGGGCGCCTTCCTGGTACCTGGCGCGCTGTCGCTGGCGACGGGCCTCGCCTTCCTGCCGCTGTGCCGCAACTGGCCGCGCCCGGTGCAGGACGCGCCGGCTGCCGGCAAGCCCGCGGCCAGCACCGCCGCGAGCGCCGCCGCCACCGCCGAGCGCTGGCGCATCATGGCCTTCTTGCTGGTCGCGGCCCTGTTCGGCGGCCTGATCTTCGCGGCCATGACGGTGGCCCTGCCGAAGATGCTGGCCGAGACGCCGGCCGCCGGCCTGCGGATCGGCGACGCCGCGACCGGCGCGACCCTGGGCGCCGCCGGCCTCGCCAGCCTGGTCTTCGCGCTCGCCGCCTTCGCCCAGCTGCCGAGCGGGCGCGCCGTCGACCGCTTCGGGGCGCGGCGGCTGATCCTGCTGGTCGCGGTGCCGCAGATTCTGCTCTTCGCCCTGCTGGCGTTGCTCCAGGGCTGGGTCGCGATCCTGCTGCTGGCGCTGGTCGTGCCGCTGATCTTCGGCGAGATCCCGATGCACGACAGCCTGGCGGTGCGCGCGGCCGATCCGCGCTGGCGCGCCCGCTTCTTCGCGGCCAAGTACATGCTGTCGCTGGGCGTCAGCAGCGCCGCCGTGCCGCTCATCGCCTGGCTGCACGGCCCCGAGGTCGGCTTCCGTGCGCTCTTCGCGCTGCTCGCGGTGGCCGCCGGCGGCATCGTCGTGGCGGCGCTCCTGCTGCTGCCCGGCGCGCGCCCGGCGGGCGATCGGGTCGCAGCGGTCGTCGCGCCAGCCGGCATGGCGCAAACCAAGCGGCCCCGGTCGATCTGAGGACAGTCCGCGCGCCGCCGGCCGGGCTAGCGTCGCGCGCCCCGGTGGGGTAGTGCGGCACCACGACAGTCCAGCAGAGGAACCGAGAGATGGCCAAGAGCGACATCGAGATCGCCCGCGAGGCGACGCTGCAGCCGATCGGCGAGATCGCGGCGAAGCTCGGCATCCCCTCGGAGGCGGTGCTGCAGTACGGCCATCACAAGGGCAAGGTGTCCTTCGAGTTCATCAGGAACCTCAAGGACCGCCCCGACGGCAAGCTGGTCCTGGTCACGGCGATCAGCCCGACGCCGGCCGGCGAGGGCAAGACCACCACCACCGTCGGCCTTGGCGACGGGCTCAACCGGATCGGCAAGAAGACGGCGATCTGCCTGCGCGAGCCCTCGCTCGGGCCCTGCTTCGGGGTCAAGGGCGGCGCGGCCGGCGGCGGCTATGCCCAGGTCGTGCCGATGGAGGACATCAACCTCCACTTCACCGGCGACTTCCACGCCATCGGCGTCGCCCACAACCTGCTGTCGGCGCTGATCGACAATCACGTCTACTGGGGCAACGAGCTCGGCATCGACCAGCGCCGCATCGCCTGGCGCCGGGTCCTCGACATGAACGACCGCGCGCTGCGCTCGATCGTCAACTCCCTGGGCGGCACCGCCAACGGCTTCCCGCGCGAGGACGGCTTCGACATCGTCGTCGCCTCGGAGGTCATGGCGATCTTCTGCCTCGCCACGGACCTCGAGGACCTGACCGAGCGGCTCGGGCGGATCGTTATCGGCTACACGCGCGACCGCAAGCCGGTGCTGGCCTCCGACCTGAAGGCGCACGGGGCGATGGCCGTCCTGCTCAAGGACGCGATCATGCCGAACATCGTCCAGACACTGGAAAACAACCCGGCCTTCATCCATGGCGGTCCCTTCGCGAACATCGCCCACGGCTGCAACTCGGTGATCGCGACCCGCGCCGCCCTGAAGCTGGCCGACTACGTCGTCACCGAGGCCGGCTTCGGCGCCGACCTGGGCGCCGAGAAATTCTTCGACATCAAGTGCCGCAAGGCCGGCCTCAAGCCGAGCGCGGCGGTCATCGTGGCCACCGTGCGGGCGCTGAAGATGCATGGCGGCGTCGCCAAGGAGGATCTCGGCAAGCCCAACCCCGATGCGGTGCGCAAGGGCGCCGCGAACCTGCAGCGCCACATCGCCAACGTGAAGAAGTTCGGCGTGCCGGTGCTCGTCTCGATTAACAAGTTCACGGCCGACACAGACGCCGAGGTCGCCGCCGTCATCGAGGCCGCGGCCTCGCAGGGCGTCGAGGCGGTGCTGGCCAACCACTGGGCCGAAGGCTCGGCCGGCATCGAGGGGGTCGCCCGCAAGGTCGTCGAGCTGGTCGAGGGTGGGGGCGCCCAGTTCGCGCCGCTCTATCCCGACGAGATGCCGCTGTGGGACAAGATCGGCACGATCGCGACCTCGCTCTACGGCGCCGACGAGATCCAGGCGGACAAGGTCACCCGGGCGCGCATCAAGGAGCTGCAGGACACCGGCTACGGCCACCTGCCGATCTGCATGGCCAAAACCCAGTATTCCTTCTCGAGCGACCCCAACCTGCGCGGCGCGCCGACCGGCCACGCGGTCACCGTGCGCGAGGTGCGCCTTTCGGCCGGCGCCGAGTTCGTCGTCGCGATCTGCGGCGACATCATGACCATGCCGGGCCTGCCGCGCGTCCCCTCGGCCCACAACATCCGGCTGAACGACCGCGGCCAAATCGAGGGTCTCTTCTGACCCGGCGCGGCAAGCGGCCGACGTCGCCTCGCGCCGCGCCGCGCACGGCGCTGGCCGGAGCCGGCGAGCAACTCGCGCGTCAAGTGTTTGACCTGCCAGGATTCACCTTTCATCCCTTGTAAATCTCTGGCCGGTAGGTGTAGGACAACAGCCACCATCCGCCTTGAGGGGGATCAGATGATTCGTTGGGTTGGGCGTGCCGTTTCGGCCGCCGCGTTCTGTGCCTTGGCCGCTTCGGCGGCCGGCAATCCCGCCGCCGCGGCCGAGCAGAAGGCGGCGAGCGCTGCCACCATGCCGCTCAAGCTGCAGGCGGTGATCATGTCCGGCGCTAAGCCGATCCAGCGCAACGTCAGCTTCCAGCTGGAGCGGTTCGACAAGGGCCGCCGCGAGATGGTCGCCAACCTCACCGGCGGCGTCGCCGACGTGAAGCTGCAGCCGGGCAAGTACCGGCTGACCACGGCCTACGGTGCGACCGTCATCGAGGAAGACATTGAGATCCGCTCGGCCAAGGACCTGCCGCATGAGGTCAATCTCAACGCCGGCGAGATCGGCCTCCGGATGATCCCGCGCAACGGCGGGCAGGCGGTCACCACCCCGATCGACTGGAAGGTCCTCAGCTACCGCAAGAACGGCAAGGGCGAGCGCGACGTCGTCTTCAGCGCCAACGCCGCCGAGACCGAGGTCGTGCTGCCGGCCGGCTGGTACCTGGTCCACGCCAACGAGAACGGCAAGCTGACCAAGCACACCATCGAGGTCGGCGCCGGCACCCGCTACGTCTACACGCTGGTCCGTAAGTAGCGGCGCACCCGCTGCTTTCGGTTCCAAAGGGCGCCCCTCGGGGCGCCCTTTCTCGCTCCGGGGCGCCCCGAGGAGGTCGCAGGTGCCGCGGCAGATCGGCGGCAAGCGACAGCCTGTGCGGCGATCTTGAGTCGAACTCCTTGAAACCGGTTTCATGCGAGACGGCGGTCATCGAATCGACGACCTCCTGGGCCTACGTCGGCGCCGGCCTGCGCATCCAGCTCGA
>NZ_JBBDQW010000048.1:0-5806 GCF_040905785.1 Tistlia sp. | reverse complement strand
CGAACACAACGCAGCGTCGAGACGAAGACGCTTACTCAGACAGGCTCCTAGGCCGCAAGCGCGTCCTCGATGGCGGCGAGTAGCGCCGGGTCGTCGGGTTCGACCCGGGATGTCCGGCGGAACCCCTTGGTGTCGCCGCCAAGCAAGGAGAATCTGTCGCGCCCGTGCCTGCCGTTGGCTGCACCGCAGCGAGATGCGGGCTTCGGCCCTGCCTCCTTCGCTGCACGCCGTCCTGCTCCCCGTCCGCTGCCGGCACCTCGGGCTCCCGTTCCGTTGCCTCGCTTGCAGTCAAGGGCGGCTCCCCACCCCTGGACAGGGGTTGATACGAGCCGGCCGTCGGCGCAGGAGCGTCCGGCGGCCTGCGGGCTTTGATTGCCGCCGCCCGACGGCTAGATTGCCCGGCGTCCCGCCCGGGCCCGGCCCGACAGAAACAACACGCCAGGTTCACCCATGCGTCTCCTGCCGCTGCTCGTCGCCGGCCTTCTGCTCCTTGCCCCGGCCGCGCCGGCCGTCGCCCAGCTGCCGGGATCGCTCTACACCGGCCAGTCCTCGGGGGAGGCTTCCGAGGGGGCGCAGGACGGTAGGTCGGCGGCCGAGGTCACCGACGAGCGGCTTCGGACGCTGATCGACAGGCTGCAGGATCCCGAGGCGCGCGAAGAGCTGATCGGCAACCTGGAGGCCCTGCTGGAGGCCAACCGGCGCACCGAGGAGCAGGACCGGCAGGAGACCGAGAAGACCTTCGGCTCCTCCGCCCTGGAGGCGGTGGTCGGCGGTATGAGCGGGCTGTCGGACCAGCTCGTCGAGGCCGCCGGCACCTTCGCCGAGCTGCCCGGCGACCTGCTCGCCGGCATCGAGGCCCTGGAGCAGCCCGACGTCCAGCGCCGCTTCCTGGAGGTCTCGGCGACGCTGCTCGCGATCGCCGTCGGCGGCCTGCTCGCCGAGTTCCTGGTCGGCCGCCTGCTCGCCCGGCCGCGCCGCGCGCTCGACGACAAGGCGGCCGAAAGCTGGGCCGTGCGCCTGCTCTACCTGCTGTTCCGGCTGCTGCTCGACTTGGTGCCGATCGCGGTCTTCGCGGCCACGACCTACGGCATCTTGACCCTGTCCGACACCACGCGGACCACCAACCTGGTGGCGCTGACCTTCATCAACGCCAACGTGCTCGACCGGGCCATCCGCCTGGCCGGGCGGCTGGTCCTGGTGCCGCAGAACCGCGGGCAGCGCCTGCTGCCGCTCGGCGACGAGACGGCGCACTACCTCTATCTCTGGCTGCGCCGCCTCTCGTTCGTCGCCATCTACGGCTTCATGGCGACCCAGATGGCCCTGGCCCTCGGGCTGGACGCCTCGGCGCAGGCCCTTCTGGTCAACCTGCTGGCCCTGGTCGTCGCGGCCATGCTCGTCATGTTCGTGCTGCAGCAGCGCAAGGAGGTCGGCCGCTGGCTGCGCGGCGAGGCCCAGCCCAGGGGGGCGCTCGGCAGCCTGCGCGTCCGGCTCGCCGAGATCTGGCACGTGCTGGCGATCCTCTACATCGCCGGCTGCTGGTTCATCTTCGTGCTCGACGTCGATGGCGGGTTTCTCTTCCTGGCGCGTGCGACGATCCTGACCCTGCTGATCCTGGGCGGCGCCCGCGTCGCCATCGAGGTGCTCGGCCAGGCCGTCGAGCGCGGCTTCCGGCTCGACGCCGACACGCGCGAGCGCTTCCCCCTGCTGCAGGAGCGGGCCAACCGCTACCTGCCGGTGCTGCGCGGCATCCTGGCGGCCGGCGTCTCGCTGCTTGCCGTGCTGCTGCTGCTGGAGGTCTGGGGTGCCTCGCCCTTCAGCTGGCTGATCAGCGAATCCGGCCGCGCCTTCGTCGGCCAGGTCGTCAAGATTCTGCTGGTGATCGGCGGCAGCCTCGTCGTCTGGGAGGTCACCTCCTCGACGATCGAGTCCTACCTGCGCGGCCGGCCCGGCGGGCGCAGCGCGCGCACCACGACGCTGCTCAAGCTGTTCCAGACCGCGCTGAGGGTCATCCTGGCGGTGCTGGTCGTGCTGATCGTGCTGTCCGAGGTCGGCCTCGACATCGCGCCGCTGCTGGCCGGCGCGGGCGTCATCGGCCTGGCCGTCGGCTTCGGCGCCCAGACCCTGGTCAAGGACGTCATCACCGGCATCTTCATGCTGATGGAGAACACCATCGCCGTCGGCGACGTGGTCGAGATCGGCGGCCACACCGGCGTCGTCGAGCAGGTCTCGATCCGCACGGCGCACCTGCGCGACCTCGAGGGCCGCGTCCACGTCGTGCCCTTCAGCGACGTCACCAGCGTGATCAACTACGGCCGCGGCTTCGCCTATGCGCTGATCGACATGGGCGTGTCCTACCGCGAGAACCTCGATGAGGTCGTCGCGGTGCTCAAGGAGGCGGCCGAGGAGCTGCGCCAGGAGGAGCAGTTCAAGGGCGTCATCCTGGGCGAGCTCGAGGTCCTGGGACTCGACGCCTTCGGCGCCTCCGAGATCGTCGTGCGCGTGCGCCTGAAGACGACGCCGCTGATGCAGTGGTCGGTCAAGCGCGCCTTCAACGCGCACATCAAGAAGGCCTTCGACGCCAAGGGCATCGAGATTCCCTTCCCGCACCGGACGATCTACTTCGGCGTCGACAAGGATGGCTCGGCGCCGCCGATGCATCTGGTCCAGGAGCCCTCGCCGGCAGCCGCGCTCGAAGGCGGCGAGGCCGAGGACGCGGACGACGCCGGGAACGACGCCGGGAACGACGGTGGGAACGACGGTGGGGACGAAGCGGTCGCGCCGAAGCGCCCGCGCCAGCGACGGCGCACCCAGGACCTGCCGGACGCCGAGGGCGACACCCAGACCTGAGCGGCGCTCGGCGCTTGGCACCGCGAACGGCAGCCGCTATGGCTTGCCGGCCTTCCGTCCGTCACTGGGAAGCCGATGTCCTGGGCTCTGCCGCCGGCACTGCTGTCGCTCGCGATCTGGTGCGTGCTGCTGTTCGCGCGCGGCGGCTTCTGGCGCCTGGCCGAACGGCTCGGGCGCCCGCCGAAGCCGGCCGCCTGGCCCGCCGTCGCCGCGGTCGTGCCGGCGCGCAATGAGGCCGCGGTCGTCGGCAAGGCGGTCGCCTCGCTGCTCGCCCAGGACTATCCGGGCGCCTTCCAGGTGATCCTGGTCGACGACCACAGCGGGGACGGCACCGCCGCGGCGGCCCGGGCCGCGGCCGAGACGCCCGACGGTCCCGACCCGCGCCTGACGATCCTGTCGGCCGCCGCCCTGCCGGCGGGCTGGACCGGCAAGCTCTGGGCGCAGAACCAGGGCCTGCAGGCGGCCCGCGAGCGCCTGCCCGAGGCGGCGTGGTTCTGGCTGACCGACGCCGACATCGCCCACCCGCCGGGCCTGCTCGCCCGGCTCGTCGCCAAGGCCGAGGCCGAGGACCGAGACCTGGTCTCGCTGATGGTCCGGCTGCGCTGCCGCACCGCCTGGGAGCGGCTGCTGATCCCGCCCTTCCTCTACTTCTTCGCCAAGCTCTTTCCCTTCGCCTGGGTCGCCGAGAACCGGCCCCGGATCCTGGGCGGAACTTCGGCCGCGGCCGGCGGCTGCCTGCTGGTCCGGCGCCTGGCCCTGGACAACGCCGGCGGGCTGGCGCCGATCCGTGCCGCCCTGATCGACGACTGCAGCCTGGCCCGGCGCATCCGGCGCTACGGCCGCCCCGGCGGCGCCGGCCGGCTGTGGCTCGGCCACGGCCCGCAGTCCGTAAGCCTGCGCGGCTATGACGACCTCGCCGGGATCTGGGCCATGGTCCGGCGCAGCGCCTACGAGCAGCTCGGCCGCTCGCCGCTGATCCTCGTCGGCGCCGCCCTCGCCATGGCGCTGATCTACCTGGTGCCGCCGCTCGTCGTGCTGAGCGCCGGCTGGCACGAGGACGGCCTGGCGGCGGCAGCCGGCCTGCTCGCCTGGGCCGCGATGGCGGCCTCCCTGCTGCCGGCGCTGGGGCTCTACGGCTGCTCCCGCCTCTGGGCGCCGCTGCTGCCGCTGGCCGCGCTGCTCTACACGGCCATGACCCTCGATTCGGCGCTGGCCCACCGGCGCGGCCGCGGCGGCGCCTGGAAGGGCCGCAGCCAGGCGGCGGCGGGCGAAGCGGCGGCTGGTCCGAGGGCGTCCGGTCTGGAGACGCCCTCGGGCAAGGGCGCCGGCGACGAGAACTTTCCGGTCGGCTCGCTGCTGATCGAGCGGCGGCTGCGCCCGACGGTCATGGCCTACTACGCGGTCGCCCGCGCGACCGACGACATCGCCGACGACCCGGCGCTCGCGCCGGCCGAGAAGGTCGCCCGCCTCGAACGCTTCCAGGCCGCGCTCGAGGGCCGCCTGGATGGGCCCGAGCTGGCGACGGCGGTGCGCGCGCGGCAGGCGCTGCGCGCAGCCGGCGTGCCGGTCGAGCACGCTTGGCGCCTGCAGGAGGCCTTCAAGCGCGATGCCGTCAAGGGCCGCTACGACGACTGGGAGGACCTGATGGCCTACTGCGCCGACTCGGCCAACCCGGTCGGCCGCTTCCTGCTCGACCTGCACCGCGAGGACCGCGCCGGCTTTCCGGCCTCCGACGCGCTCTGCAGCGCGCTGCAGGTGATCAACCACCTGCAGGACTGCCAGGCGGACTATCGCCTTCTCGACCGGGTCTACCTGCCGGGCGACTGGCTGGCCGCCGAGGCGGTCGCCGTCGAGGACCTGGACGCGCCGAGCGCCGGGCCGGGGCTGCGCCGGGTGCTCGACCGCTGCCTGGAGCGGGTCGAGGGCCTGCTGGAGGAGGCGCGCCCCCTGCCGTGGCGCCTCGCCTCGCTGCGCCTGGCCCTGGAGACGGCGGCGATCCTGCGCCTCGCCGAGGTCCTGGCCCGCGAGCTGCGCAGGCGCGACCCCCTGGCCGGGCGGGTCGCGCTGTCGAAGCCCGCGATGCTCTGGCACGCCGTCGGCGCGGCAGCGGCCTGCCTGGCCGGCCGCTCGCTGGGACGGCATCCCGCCGGCCTGGGGCATCCGGCATGACCGGCCCGCCGCCCACGCCCGAGGCCGCCGCCGACCACGCCGAGGCGATGGTGCGGCGCTCCGGCACCTCCTTCTTCTGGGGCATGCGCGTGCTGCCGCCCGAGCGGCGGCGCGCGATCTACGCGGTCTACGCCTTCTGCCGGGCCGTCGACGACATCGCCGACGAGCCGGGCGACCCGGCGGTCCAGCAGGCCCGGCTCGACGCCTGGCGCCGCGAGCTCGACCTGCTCTACGCCGGCGGCGCGCCCCACGATCCGGTGGCCTGGGCGCTGCAGCCGGCGATCCGCCGCTACGACCTGCCGAAGGTCGAGTTCGAGGCCGTGATCGACGGCATGGAGATGGATCTCCACAAGCGCAACCTCGCCCCGAGCCTCGAGGAGCTGCTGCTCTATTGCCGGCGGGTCGCCGGCGCCGTCGGCCTGCTCGCGATCCGCTGCTTCGGCGCGCGCGAGGCCGAAGCCGAGCGGCTGGCGATCGTGCTCGGCGAGGCGCTGCAGCTGACCAACATCCTGCGCGACCTCGGCGAGGATGCGGACGACGGCCGGCTCTACCTGCCGGCAGAGCTGCTGGAGCGTCACGGCATCGCCTCGCGCGATCCCGCGGCGGTGCTCGCCGATCCACGCCTGCCGCGGGTCTGCGGCGACCTGGCGGCCCTGGCGCGCCAGCGCTACATCGAGGCGCGCAAGCTGATCGCCCGCTGCGACCGCCGCCGGCTGCGGCCGGCGATCCTGATGATGGCGAGCTACGAGCCGCTGCTCGAGCGCATGGAGGCAGGGGCTTGGCGCGAGCC